>CANQKL010000200.1 GCA_947624455.1 uncultured Clostridia bacterium | reverse complement strand
GAAATCAAAGCCGTGATGGGGCCGGGGAAAGACTATAGCCTCCGGATCTCCCTCCTTGGCCAGGGCGTTGACCTTAGGTCCGCCGGGATAACCCAGTCCAAGAACCCGTGCCACCTTGTCAAAGGCCTCTCCGGCTGCGTCGTCGGTGGTGGCTCCAAGGACTTCAAACTCGCGGTAGTCCTTGACGTGAAGGATATGGCTGTGTCCGCCGGAAGCCACAAGGCAGACGAAAGGAGGCTCCAGCTCCGGATGGGCTATATAGTTGGCCGCGATATGGCCCTGAATATGGTTCACCGGCACAAGGGGCTTATTTATCCCATAGGCAAAAGCCTTTGCAACGCTGACCCCTACCAGCAGAGCGCCTACCAGGCCGGGGTTATAGGTCACAGCCACCGCGTCAAGGTCTTTTTTATCCACTCCCGCCTCCTTAAGAGCGGCGTCAATCACATAGATTATTTTGTCGATATGCTTGCGGGAGGCGATCTCCGGCACGACTCCGCCGTATACCTCGTGAAGAGCTATCTGAGTGTACACAACGTTGGACAGTACCTTCCGTCCGTCGAGAGTCACGGAAGCCGCCGTTTCGTCGCAGGAGGTCTCTATTCCTAAAATCAATGCCATTCTATCTGCTCCATTTCATTAAAAAAGCGTCGTCGCCGTTTTCATAGTACTTTTTTCTCACACCGGCTTTTTCAAAGCCCCGCCCCTCATAGAGGGCGATTGCCGGAGCATTGCCCGCGCGGACGTCCAAGAAGGCGGCGTCCGTGCTTTTAAGGGCCTCGTCCAGCAGCGCCGCGCCAAAGCCGCGGCGGCGGTAGTCGGGCGCCACGGCGATATTGTAAATTTCCGCCTCGCCGCAGATGAGGGCGTATATAACATAACCCCGCACCGCTCCATCGTCCAAAACGGAGAACCTTACCGCCGGACTGTCCAGAAAAGCGCGAAAGCCCTCCATTGTCCACGGGTGGTCAAAGGAGGCGTTTTCTATTGTCACAACGTCGCGCAAATCACTTTCGTTGGCCGGCCTGATCATATTACTTTTCCTCCGGCAGACTTGAGAAGTCTGTTACGGACGGCGATTCCGATGCCCTCCTCCTCCGGGAGCCGGGCATAGACCGTTCCATACCCGTCCTCGTCGGCCCTGCGCAAAAAATAAAAGAGCTTTGCGGCGTAATCCGCGGCGGTTTCTCCGGCGTTGTATACGGGCCGGTCATAATCGCCCGCCCCATAGGTAAGTATAACAGAATTGCCGTCCCGAGGGATATCATCCATATTTTTTACCGCCCAAACCCGCGCCCGAGGGCTGTAGTGGGTGTATTTCATGCCCGGACATTTGGGGGCGTTCGCATAGTCTCCCCCATATACGCATACGCCGGTGATCTCGGCTATCTGATCGGCGGTCACCGCTCCGGGACGAAGTATGGTCGGAACCTCGGAGGTCAGATCAACGACCGTGGATTCCACCCCGATAAGGCTGTCGCCCCCGTCGATTATGATATCTACCCTGCCGTACATATCGTCAATAGCGTGGCGGGCGGCGGTGGGACTGGGGCTGCCGCTGAGATTAGCGCTGGGGGCGGCGATTGGTACGCCCGAACGGCGGATCAGCTCATAGGCCACGGCATGGCTGGGAAAGCGTATGCTCACCGTGTCCAGTCCGGCGGAAACTATGTCGGGAACATTGGCCCCCCGTTTAAGTATCACGGTCAACGGCCCTCCCCAGAACCGTTCCATGAGCCTGAGCGCCTGATTCGGCACCTCCGCCGCCAGCTCGTACACCTGCTCAAGCCGACACACATGAGAGATAAGGGGATTGTCGGAAGGGCGGCCCTTGGCGGCGTAGATTTTGGCCACAGCCGCCGGGTCAAAGGTATTGGCCCCAAGGCCGTATACCGTTTCGGTGGGGAACACAGCCAGTCCGCCGCCGCGAATTACATCGGCCGCCCGGTCTATAAGCGATATGTCAATATTGTTTGGATCAATTTTTATTATTTCAGTATTCAAAACCGCACCCGCTCACATGATGAAATAGAACTCCACTCCGTCCTCACAGTTTACAAAGCCGCAGCTGCCCCCGTGTAGCTCCACACATTTTTTTACTATGGCAAGGCCCAGGCCGCTGCCGCCATAAGCCCTTGTGCGGGCCTTGTCCAGCTTGCCAAAGCTTTCCCAAATCTGGTCGGCCCCCTCCTCGGGGATAGGAGCGCCGCTGTTGTACACGCCAAAACGTACCCGCTCGCCCTCCCGGCGCAGACTGACTCTTATAACGCCTTTGCCGTCCACATGATGGAGGGCGTTCGTTATGTAGTTGTTCATGGCCTGGATCATGGCTGTCTCGTCGGCCAGAACCTCTATAGTTTCCGGGCAGTCCAGCTCAATGGACGCACCTTTCTGCCTGGCCAACAGTTCAAAACTGCGGACAGCTCCCTCCGCCAGGGTGCTCAGATCCAGCGGCGTCCTTTCCACCGCTCCCGCCTCGGCAGACTCCAGCTCGGCAATGGTAAGTATCTGCTTGATTATCTTGTCCATTTTACCGGCCTCGTCGATTATAACGTCGCAATAATAATCCCTGTCTTTAGAGCTAGCGGCGATGTTCTCCTTGAGTCCCTCGGCATAGCCGCCTATAAGAGCAATGGGGGTCTTTAGCTCGTGAGAGGCGTTGGCTATGAATTCCTTGCGCATACGGTCAATGGAATTTTTCAGCTCTATATCCTTTTCCAGCCGGGCGTTGGAATCACGGAGCCGATTGATATTTTCCTCCAGTTTCAGGCTCATGGCGTTGACGCTGCGGCCCAGATCGCCCACCTCATCATTGGACTTTCCCTCATATTTACGGCTGAAATCCAGCGCGGACACGGCTTTGGCAATTTCCGTGAGCTGGCGGATGGGACGGGTAGCTGCGCTGGCGGCAACAAAAAAAACGACGATTCCCAAAGCGAGGGCCACAATGCCGATAAACACCAACAATTCGTTAGCCGTCCGCGCCGCCTCGTCCACGGGAGCCATGGCGGTCTGTAAAAACAGATAATTTCCGTTGTCCAGCCGAGCGGTGAGACTAAGTATGGCGCCGCCGAGCCGCTCGTCATGCCTGGGACTGACGACGTATTTTTCATCGCCCAGGATCTCTTTGGCAATTTCGGCAAACGGAATCTTTCTGTCCCTGCCGTGGCGATCCCCATCGGGAGGCGGTGCCTCCCCGCCGTCCGATGGGCCGCCGTCCGCCGGAGGCTCCGGGCGGTGGCGCCAATCCTCGCCGTTCTCCTCCCAGGGATTTCTGTCGTCCCAGTCAAAAAGGCCCTCCCGTAACATTGAAAAAATATTTTGGGCGTTGCGGACAGAGGCAAAGACCTCCTCGCCGTTTTCGTCGCAGATAAATATATCTATTCCTTCAACGGAAGAAATTTTGTCCAGCTCCAGCTCGTTTTCAACGGAGGAGAGGGAGTTAACGGTGTTATAAGCGTCCGTCAGGGCCCCGCGTTT
>CANQKL010000199.1 GCA_947624455.1 uncultured Clostridia bacterium | reverse complement strand
CAGAACACGGTAAAGGAAATCAGAATGGATATGTTCCAGAAAATGGAAATGCTTCCGCTGAAATTCTTTGATTCAAATACCCATGGTGAGCTGATGAGCCGCGCCACCAACGATGTGGAGACTATAAGCCAGACATTAAGCATGAGCGTGGCTCAGATCTTTTCCAGCATAATCACCCTTGTCGGGACTCTGATCATGATGATAATTCTGAGCATACCGCTTACGGTCGTGACCCTGGTCATAGTGCCGATAATGCTGTTCCTCACTCGGACAATAGCCAAATATACCCGCCGCTACTACGGAAAACAGCAGGCGGCCCTGGGCGAAATGAACGGTCACATTGAGGAAATAGTCACCGGAGAATACGCGGTAAAGGTGTTCTGCCGTGAAGAGGAGGCCGAGGAAAAGTTCGACGTCCTCAGCAACAATTATTACAAAAATGCCGTAAGAGCTCAGGTTGTTTCCGGCGTGGTCGCTCCGCTGATGGGTATGTTCAACAACCTGAACTACGCTGTGACCGCGTTTATGGGTGGATATTTCGCGGTTGTAAAGCTCTTTGGGATATTCCCGACTATGGGGATAGGCTCTGTGGCGGCTTTCCTGAATTACAGCAATATGTTCTCGCGCCCTGTAAACGAGCTGGCCAATATGTTTTCTCAGTTCCAGTCGGCTTTGGCTGGCGCGGAGCGCGTATTTGCCATAATGGATGAGCCTAACGAGTACATCGGCGACGCTGAAAAGCCCGTTCTCGGCCCCGTCAAGGGCGATGTCGTGCTTGACCACGTCAACTTTGGTTATGATGACAGCCGCCTTATCCTCAAGGATATCTGCATCCATGCCAAGCCTGGCGAAACTATAGCCCTTGTAGGCCCCACCGGCGCGGGCAAGACCACCATAGTTAATCTGCTGACACGTTTTTATGATGTGAACAGCGGCAAAATTACAGTGGACGGCATAGACATTTCATCCGTACAGAAGGATTCCCTCCGCCAGCGCATAGCCATAGTTTTGCAGGACACGCATATGTTCAGCGAAACAGTGAGGGAAAATATACGTTACGGCAAGCTCGACGCCGGGGACGATGATGTTGTGAACGCCGCCTATCTGGCCAATGCAAACGAGTTCATTGAGCGGCTCCACGAAGGCTATGACACCAAGCTCAACGACGACGCCTCAAATATCAGCCAGGGCCAGCGGCAGCTGCTTTCCATTGCCAGGGCGATGATAGCCGATCCGGATATCCTGATACTTGACGAGGCTACCAGTTCAGTCGATACCCGTACCGAGTTGAAGATTCAGGAGGCCATGCGCAACCTGATGTATGGCCGCACCAGCTTTGTGATTGCTCATCGGCTTTCGACTATCCGCGAGGCCGACAAGATACTTGTGCTTGTGGACGGCCGCATAGTGGAGCAGGGTAATCATAAAGAGCTTATTGCCCTTGACGGAATGTACGCTAAGCTGTATAACGGTCAGTTTGAAAATTCCTGATACGGCTCCAGCGATTTTCAAAGGGGAACCCGAAGGTTCCCCCCCAGCGGCTGCCCTTTCCGGAAATGTACCGTTTCATCCAGTGCCTTATTTTATTTTGCGAAGTTACATAAGATAGTAAAGTGACATTTAGAGCTTTGGGTCCAGCGTCACGCTGGCGGGCGCTTTCGCTTACGAAATATCATTTTTATCACGATAAAAATGATATTTCTACCCCGATTAAGGTATACAATCCCGGGTACACGCCCCGGGATTGTATGTTTTTATCGAAAGGGAGTTCCATTTCGAGCTTTCCCCATCGTGCAGAAGGGTTGTTATTAGTCCCATCGGCCGTGTTTATGCGAACGGCATATTTTGAACGGCATATTTTATTGAAGATAGGCAATAGTACAATAATTTGATTGACAAACCTTTCCTGTTGTGGTAGAATAAATGAAGGAGATGATGATATGGGCAGAAAAGTTGACTATCTATCTCACGGATGGAAATTCTTGCAGGGAGAAGCGCCCCTGGGCCACTACGCCGGTCTTGACGACAGCGATTGGAAAACGGTCAGCGTACCGCACGACTGGGCGGTAAAAAATCCCTTTTCTAAAAATAACAGCAGCGGCACCGGATATGTGTGCGGCGGCACGGGCTGGTATCGGCGTAAGTTCACGCTGGAGGAATTGACCGGCAAAAAGGTTTACATAACCTTTGAAGGCATTTATAACAACTCTCAGGTTTGGATAAACTCTAACTATATGGGCAAGCGCCCCTTTGGCTACGCCACCTTCACCCACGACATAACCGAGTTCGTCCGCGAGGGGGATAACGTAGTCTGCGTCAAGGTCAGCCATCGCGACTTGGCCGACAGCCGATGGTATACCGGCAGCGGCATAGTCCGGCCTGTGTATCTGACGGTTACCGACGAAGCCGCCGTGGTTCCCGGCGGGGTCAGGATAACCACCCCCGAGGTAAGCGGTGAAAGGGCGTTAGTCCTGGTGGAGACCGAGACTACTATTCCCGGGCTTCAGGTAAAGAATATAATTGTTTCTCCTGACGGCGGGATCTCTGCTGTGGGAGAGGAAAGGCTGGAGATAACGGAGCCTTCTCTCTGGAGTCCTGACAGTCCGGCGCTGTATACCCTGAAAACTCAGGTGTACAGAGATGGGCGCATGACGGATGAGGCTGTGACCAGGTTTGGCGTCAGATATTTTAGCTTTGACGCGGATAAGGGTTTTTTCCTGAACGGGAAGAATACCAAGTTCAAGGGCGTATGCCTCCATCACGATGCGGGCTGCCTGGGGGCGGCGGTACCCAAATCCGTATGGCGCAACAGACTCGAGACGCTGAAAGACTGCGGCTGCAACGCCATACGCACCAGCCACAATCCCCCTGACCCCGACCTGCTCGACCTTTGCGACGAAATGGGCTTTCTCGTGATGGACGAGGCCTTTGACGAATGGGAGGGTCCGAAAAATAAGTGGTGGCAGGGACATAACGTTTATCCCCCAAAGCTTTACGGCTATTATGAGGATTTTCACGAGTGGGGAGAGAAGGACGTTAAGATGATGGTTCGCCGTGACCGCAATCATCCGTCCATTGTTATGTGGAGCATAGGCAACGAGGTGGATTATCCCAACGACCCCTATGTTCACCCTTTGTTTGACGAGGTCATGGGCAACAACGACGCCGACAAGCCCGCTCAGGAACGGGTGTACGACAAAAACCGTCCCGACGCAGGCAGACTGGCCAAGATAGCTCAGAAGCTGGTGAAGTGGGTGAAGGAGGAGGATACCGCCCGTCCGGTGACAGCGGCGTTGGCCTTCCCCGAACTTTCTAATCAGACCGGATATGCCGACGCTTTGGACATAGTCGGCTACAACTATAAGGAACACCTGTATGAACAGGATCATGAACGCTTTGCCGGAAGGGTGATCTTCGGCAGCGAAAACAGTCACAGCATTGAGGCGTGGAAAGCTGTTAAGGACAATGACTATATCTGCGGCCAATTTCTGTGGACTGG
>CANQKL010000198.1 GCA_947624455.1 uncultured Clostridia bacterium | reverse complement strand
GGATATCCTGCCGGGGCCAAGCACGGTCTCCATCGCCTTTAAATCGTTAGCGTAGGGGTGGTCAAAGTCCGCTTCCCCGTCGTACCACAGAGCCTCGACCCTGTCCAGCCTAAGTCTGTAGGCCGCGCGGGCTATCTGGCCGTTGGTGAGGACAGCGTCCCTTTTATAATCCACGTCGAACAGCGCGGAGGATTCAAACACGGTCTTTAATATCTCATCGGACACAATATCCGCGAAATCGACCTTAGTGTTGAGCTTCTGCCGGGCGTTGACGATCAGGGTAGCGGCTTCTCCACGGGTCAGGCCCGAGGAAAGGCGCAAATTTAAGCCGTCGCTGCCGACCATTATACCGCGCTCATAGACCCAGCCTATCTCATCGGGGTAGGCAAGGCCCTTAGTTATGGCCGAGGGGGCGTCGCTTTTCTCTCCGTTAGCGTAGCAGTCGTAAATATAGAGAGCCGCGTCCTCCCGGGTCATAGGTTCGTCGGGAAGGATAGCCCTGTCCTTAAGCCTTAAGGGCGAATGAACAAGGACGTCATAGGCCCAGTGCATACCGTCGAGGTCGGATATGTAATCACTTCGCATCTCGCTCCGATACCCCAGCATTTTTACGAACTGGGAACGGGTCACCGGGTCGTTGGGGCGAAAGGAGCCGTCCGGAAGGCCGGAAACAGTACCCTCCTGAGAGAGCTGAGTCACCGCGCCATAGGCCCAATGATCCTCGGGCAGGTCGGTAAAACCCGCCAGGAACAAAGCCGCCAGGACAATTCCCGCCGCCATGGTGGTCTTGATGATAGATCTCATTGCCGCAATCCGCCTCTCTTAAGACAGCTCGCACTTGGTGAAACGCGCGGCGGTGCCGTACTTCTTCTTTTCTTCTTCGTTAAGAGAAGGAATCGAATCGAAGCGAATGTTGGTACGTCCAACGCTTGGGCCGCCAGCCATTGCCGGAACCGCGGAATTGAACGCGACTGCTTCGTCCAACACCTCGGTCAGGTCAAAAATTGCGGCCTTCATTTTCTGATAAACCCCCATTTACTCATCCCCTTTCTCATAGAGTTGTCATTGGGTTTTATAAATCCTGCCCAGGGTCATTTTTGACCGAAAAGCAGTGATTTAACTGTTTCAACGGCTCCCCGCGAAATGTCGCAGCGAAGCTCGTAGGCGGGAACCTCCGTCAAAGCGAATATCAGCTCGTTCTGGAGCCGCGCCTGTTCGGGAAATATCTGTTCCCGTACCGACCGCAGGAGCCTTAACATTTTTTCCGTACCCTCAAGGGGACGGACGCTGTTATCGGTCCCGCGCTCAACATATATTATCGCCCGCACCGGGGCTGAGATATTGCCGTTTATCCCCGAAGTTCCGGCCCAAGGAGAGCCGAAGGCGCGGATAACGCCGTCTTTCTTCATTAAAATCGGGGTGTCGTCATTGATATACGCCGTTTCTTTCGGATAAAACTTCCTCCACAGGCCTGTCTGGGTGGACTTGCCCGTGCCGGAGGGAGCGGCGAACAGGAGCGCCTGTCCGTTGAAGCTTATCGCCGAGGAGTGGAAGGTCAGCCCGCCGAAGGACGGCAGCGCCGTCAACAGGCAACGCCCTGCGGCCACAAACATCCGCGTTTCAAGGGCCGCGCCGCCGAAAGGTTCCACATCCACGAGGCGGCAGTCCGCGCTGCGGAAGTCCGAACTGTAGACTACGGTAGCCAGGGAATCGTCCCCGTCCCTGTCCTGAGTCACGAAGGATTCGGCGCAACGGCCGTATTCCTCGATAAAGTGACGCACGCCGAAGAATTCGTCAAGCTTCGCCGCCGGTATGCGTTCCTCCCTATGAAAAGTGAGGGTAAGGACGTTGTCGGCCGGAAGTTCGTTTACTTCATAGGCTCCGGCGCGGTCAAAGGCGGCGTCGGGCCAGTCGCCCCGCAGGTCAATGCCGACCCCGGCGACCTGAAATTTCGCATTTTTTTCCATTTGCACCACTTTTATGACCCAAAACTTTAAATTTTGGAACAAGGTTTTTAAATGCTGATATAATGTTATTTAAGGAAGAATCGTGTCGATATGTGAAAAACGACCGCACAAATTCCTTGAACCATTGTATCAGTATTAGAGATGTCCCACACATCTCATCCATTTAGAATTATATCATGCCCATTACAAAATGTCAAGCTATTTTTGAAAAAAAATTCAATAAATTACCGTCAAAAAAATGGTCAAAGAAAGGAAGGTTTTTATGTCCAGGAGAGGAGAAAATATTTACAAGCGAAAAGACGGACGCTACGAGGGAAGATTTGTCAAAGGTTATTCGGCGGAAGGACGGGCGATTTACGGCTCGGTATACGCGCACACCTACGCGGAGGTCAGGGAAAAGCTTTGCGGCTGTAAGAGCGGCAGGGACGAGGAATCAAAGGGTTGCAGCCTGACGGTGGAAAGCTTTTTAGAGCTATGGATAAACGGGTTGCAAAACGTCAAGGACACCACCCGCGAGGTGTATAAGGGCCATATCGACAACCACATCGTACCGGAGCTGGGCCGGATAAAGCTGAAAAATCTGAGGGGCGAGGACATACAACGGCTGGTATCGTCGCTCAAAATGTCTCCATCAACGGTAAAGGTGGTTTTCTGCGTGCTAAGGTCGGCGTTAGAATCCGCCGAGGAGCGGGGGTACATACAAAACGTCTGGTCAAAAGTCAAGCTGCCCAAAAAACAGCGCCGCGAAGTGAACATCCTGACCGCCGAAGAACAGAAACGCCTTGAAAACGCCCTTTGCGAGGACAACGACATAGGAATACTGATATGTCTGTACACCGGGTTGAGAATAGGTGAGCTTTGCGCCCTGCGTTGGCGCGACGTGAATCCCGACAAGCCCGCGATCCGAATAAGCAGCACTCAGGCCCGAGTCGGCGGGCAGGTGAAGTTCCTGCCGCCAAAAAGCCAAACCTCCGCCCGAACCATTCCGGTGCCTCAGTTCTTGATGGACAAAATATGCGCTCTCAAGCGGGATGGGGAGTTTGTGCTGTCAAACAACGGCTCCTTTGTGGATGTGAGGACGTACAGGCGAAGATTCAAGCGGCTGCTGGCGGACGCGGGGCTGCCGGATATTAAATTTCACGCCCTGAGACACACCTTCGCTACCCGCGCTCTGGAGGTAGGCATGGACTTCAAGACCCTGAGCGAGGTCTTGGGCCACTCAACTGTGGCGATAACCATGGACCTATACGTTCATTCGCTGGACGAGCATAAGAAAAACCAGATGAACAAGCTTTGCCAAATCTATTCGCCGTCAAATCAGCCGTCAGACAATGTATGAAATCCCTTGAAAACAGGCGAATAGCGGACTTCGCGCCCAAAATTTAAAGTTTTGGGTCATAAAAAAAAATAAACCGTTGCGAACCATTGCGGGCGACGCCCCACAAAACAAAGGGCACCGTTTCCTTATCCCTCACTCTACACAAAGGAGACTTGCATATGAACGATACTCTGGCAAACGATTTGCCGCTCTCCGATCAACA
>CANQKL010000197.1 GCA_947624455.1 uncultured Clostridia bacterium | reverse complement strand
GACGCCCTGCGCCTGATGCTTGCCGACAAGATGGAGGAACTCATGCGCATCCAGGTAGACGCTATCAAAAACATCAAGATAGACAAGGTCACCGTTTGGGACAGCGGCAAGGAGGGCAGCTCCACCGCTAATTTCATCAGCAACATGGCTAAGGCCGTGCCGCCCATGAGCGAACTCTTTGACATGGCCGGTATGAAGCTGCCCGAGTATCTGGGCAAAGAAAAGACCGACGGCGAGGAACCGGAGGTCAAGAGCGAACGGTAGAACTGTTTATTCGGCAGTCAGGATCACCGGCCCAGCCGCCGATCCTGACTGCTTTCGCATTATATTACAATTACATGAATTTTCTTGACAACCCTTACAATATATGTTACAATTAACTTATTAATATATAAGGAGTTGGTTTCGTCAATGGACGGTATTGATGGCAGTATACTATTGCAGATTGTGGCGCTGGCCTTTCTAATTCTATGTTCGGCGTACTTTTCCTCATCGGAAACGGCTTTTCTGTCGGTGAACAGGATAAAGCTGAAAAACGAGGCGGACGAGGGCGACGCAAGGGCGGCGCGGATCTTGAGCATTGTGGACAACTATGACAAAATGCTTTCCACGATACTCATTGGCAATAATATTGTCAATATTCTGGCCACTTCCATGTCAACGGTTCTCTTTATCAGTCTTATCACCAGCAGCGAGGATCTGGCGGTCACGGTTTCAACCGTTGTGATGACGGTCACGGTACTGATCTTTGGGGAGATAACCCCCAAGACCCTGGCAAAAAAGTCGCCGGACAGCTTCGCCCGGTTTTCGGCTCCTATACTGTCCATCCTGTCCACGCTGCTGACGCCTTTGGTCTACATCTTCAATAAGTGGCAGAACTTTATTTCCGGCCTTTTTGGCGGCGGCGACGAGGATATCGTCACCGAGCAGGAGCTGCTGACCATGGTTGACGAGGCCACCGAGGGCGGTGAAATAGACGAACAGGAGGGCGAACTCATAAAGAACGCCGTCAAGTTTTATGATCTGGACGTCACCGACATATTGACGCCGAGAGTGGATATGGCCGCCGCTAATATTGATTTTACCAGCGCTCAGGTGCTGGAGCTTTTCTTGGAAAGCGGCTTTTCACGGCTGCCAGTATTTGAAAAGACCCTTGACGACATCGTCGGCGTGATATATCAGAAGGACTTTTACGGCGTGGAAGAGGGCGACGGCTGGAAAGCTCTCATCCGTCCGGCCACCTTTGTGTTCGCAGGAATGAAGATATCCCGCCTGCTCAAGCTGTTTCAGGACAGCAAGAGCCACATGGTCATCGTGCAGGACGAGTATGGCGGCACCGAGGGCATAGTTACTCTGGAGGATGTTCTGGAGGAGCTTGTGGGCGAGATATACGACGAGCATGACGACGCCAAGGAGGAGTTCCGTAAGGTCACGGACAACATATACATCATGGACGGAGCCTCCAGCGTGGACGACTTTTTCGAGATGTTTGAACTGGAGGGGAAGCCCGTTGACGACATCACTACCGTGGGGGGCTTCGCGGCTCATCAACTGGGTAAGATACCCGAGCCGGGAGAGAGCTTTGATTATGAGCATATCCATGTCACTGTTACGAAAACTGACCAAAACAGGGTGCAGGAGGTCAAGGTTCTCGTGGGCAGGAAGCCTGTAAAAGTTGAGTAAAAGTTGAAATAGATAAAAAATTTTGAAAAATTTTCAAAAACTACTTGCATTTTTTGAAGTTTTGTGGTATTATTGAAAAACGGTGGGCGGTCCGCTGCAACTTTCGTAAGAACGCCCCTACATTACCACTTCGGTGGGTGAAGAAAGGAGTGTTTTGAGTGGACGTTTTAAAGGCCATCACTCAGGATCAGATCAGGGAGGATCTCCCCAAGCTCGCCATCGGCGACACCGTTAAGCTGTACGTAAAGATCAAGGAGGGCAGCAAGGAGAGAATTCAGATGTTTGAAGGCACCGTCATCAGCAAAAAGCATGGCGGTATTCAGGAGACCTTCACCGTTCGCCGCATATCCTACGGCGTAGGCGTGGAGCGTACTTTCCCCGTAAATTCTCCCAGCATAGACCGCATTGAAGTCGTTCGTCACGGTAAGGTACGGCGCGCGAAGCTGTATTATCTCCGTGGAAGAGTGGGCAAGGCGGCAAAGGTTACAGAAAAGCTGTAAATTTTTATAGCATAAATCCCGTGGCTTGCACACGGGATTTATGCTATTACATGGATATTATGGAAGGAGAATATGTCATGGACGAGAACAACAATCAGGAGATAGAGTCTCAGGTCGGCGAAGAAACGGCACAGACCGCTTCCGAGGCGTCCGGGGGAAAAAATACCGAAACTGAAAACGCCGAGGAAAACGCTGAAGGAAAGAAGAAAAAAAGCTTGGGAAAAGAGATTTTGGAATGGGTTGAGGCTATTGTCCTGGCCGTTGTAGTGGCTATACTTATTCGCAGCTTTATTTTCACCGTGGTGCGTGTAGACGGACCGTCTATGAACTTTACTCTTGCTCACAATGACCGTCTGATAGTGTGGCGGTTGGGCTACGAGCCGACTCAGGGCGACGTTGTCATATTTGCTCCCGATATTCCTGAAAATGAGAGTACGACAGTTTTTAACCGGATATACTGGGTAAAGCGCGTAATTGCGACCGGCGGTCAGCACGTGGAGGTGGATTACTCCACGAACTCCGTATATGTGGACGGGGAAAAGCTGGACGAACCCTATCTTCACGAGGCCATGATCCCTCCAGGAAATGTGACCTATCTTTCTGTTGACGTACCCGAGGGACAGGTTTTCCTGATGGGCGACAACCGTAACAACAGCCGTGACAGCCGGGCAATCGGTCCGGTGGACGTAGACGACGTGGTGGGCAAGGCGGTGCTGCGATTCTGGCCGCTGAACACCTTTGGCCCCGTAACGCACAATAATTAGAAATGGGGAGTCAGGGATAGGGGAATTTTGGCTCATATATTCCTCATTCACGGCTCCTCATTTATAATTAATTTTGGAGGTGTACATGAATATACAATGGTTTCCCGGCCATATGGCCAAAACCCGCCGCATGATAGCGGACAATATCCGCCTGTGCGACTGCGTGGCCGAGATAGTGGACGCCCGCTGTCCCCAAAGCAGCCGCAACCCCGAGCTGCCTTCTCTGTCAAGGGGCAAAAACAGCTTTATCATCATAAACAAGTGCGATCTTGCCGATCCGGCCCAAACCGAGCGTTGGCAGCGGCGTTTCGCCAGCGAGGGCTTGGTGTCCGTATGCACCAGCTCCAACGACGGTAAAGGCGTGGGGAAAATAACTGACGCCGCTATGAGCGCCATGGCCGAGCAGTTGGAAAAAAACCGAGCCAAGGGCCTGGTCAAGCCGCCGCGCATTATGGTCTGCGGTATTCCCAATGTTGGCAAAAGCTCCATAATCAACAAGCTCAGCGGCAGAGCCTCCGCCAAGGTGGGAGACAAGCCCGGCGTTACCCGGGGCCGACAGTGGATAACCCTTAA
>CANQKL010000196.1 GCA_947624455.1 uncultured Clostridia bacterium | reverse complement strand
GTATGCTTTACGCCCCCATCAACTTCATGATACGCACCTACGACTGGTGGGCCAACTGCATGAACAGCGCCCAGCGCATTTTTGAGATAATCGACCGGCGCACCGACGTACCCGAGGCCCGCGATCCTGTGGACATAGGCCGCATAAAGGGCGACGTGGAGCTTAGGGACGTTACCTTCGCTTACGAAGCCAATAAAAACGTCCTCCACAATGTCAGCTTCCACGTCATGCCCGGCGAGATGATAGGCCTTGTGGGCCACAGCGGCGCGGGTAAGTCCACCATAACCAATATAATCACCCGCCTTTACGACGTGACCGAGGGCGAAATACTCATCGACGGCGTCAATATCAAAAAAATACGCCAGAAGGATCTCCACGGCCAGATAGGCATGGTTTTGCAGGACACCTTTCTGTTCAACGGCACCATCGCCGAGAACATAGCCTACGCCAAGCCCGACGCTTCCATGGAGGAGGTGGTGCGGGCGGCGAAGCTGGCCAACGCCCATGACTTTATAATGAAGCTGCCAGACGGCTATGAGACTGAAATAGGCCGGCGCAAGACCAATCTCAGCGGCGGCGAGCGTCAGAGAATATCCATTGCCAGGGCGGTTCTTATGGATCCCGCGATTCTCATATTGGACGAGGCTACCGCCTCATTGGATACCGAAACCGAGCAGCAGATACAGGAAGCTCTCGAGACCCTTACCAAGGGCCGCACGACTATTGCCATAGCACACCGGCTTTCCACTCTTAAGAACGCCGACCGCCTTGTGGTGGTGGAGCGGGGCGAGATAGCCGAGATCGGAACCCACGAGGAGCTGGCTAATAAGCCCGGCGGCATATACGCCCGTATGCTGGGCCGTCAGAGAGACGCGCTGAAGATACGCGGCGTGGGGGACGAGGAGCAGCTGTGACTCAGTAAAAATAATGTATGAAGGGAGTTTGCCGCCAATGCTGAAAAGATACTGGCCCTTGATATTTGTTGTCATAGTTCCGTATCTGGGCTTCCTGATTTTAGCCGATATGAACTCAAGGTTAGTTCTTCCTGGCGTGCTGCTGTTGGAATTACTGCGTATTACCGGTCTCGCCATCGGAGGCTTTACCGCCCTTGCCTGCATTATGAAGGAATGGGACGCTAGAGAGGCTCTGCTTGTGAATATGGCGGCAAAGCTTATTCAAATACCGGTTTACATATTGAACGCCGCCTATGGGGGCGCGAGTTTGCTGCTGCTTTATACTGCCATAAACACAGTCAGTGCGATTATCAGCGGCCTGTTTGCCATAGCAACTACCGGCCTTATCGGCGCGGCGGGGGTCATCCGGGCCAAAAATGAGGGGTATATTGACGGCTCCACGGCGTTAATCCTGGGGGCGCTGCAATTTGTCTTTGTCGCGGACGTTATAGCGGCGATAGTCGCCTTTGCCAAAACGAAAAGAGGGTAAATTATGGAAAATAAAATGAAAAACTATGCCGAGATAAACTACCTTACTCCGGCGGACTGCGAGTTTTACGAGACTGAGGGGGGCTTGCTGGGCCTGAAGGTCAGGGGCGAGGATCTGAGCCGGGTGGCGCTGGTAAGGATGTTCCCCCTGCGCAATACCGACAACTTCATCTCCGTGCGCCGGGAACTCCGGGATCGTAACGACAGCCGTGTGGAGTACGGAGTTATCGAAAGGCTTTCCGACTTCACCGGCGAACAGCGCGAGTTGATGGACAAAGAGCTTGAGCGCCGCTACTTCGTCCCCGAGATAACTAAGGTCGTAAAGGTCAAGGAGGAGTACGGACACACCTACTGGGAAACCGAGACTACCGCCGGGAACCGAAATTTTACGGTTTTTGACCTGAATAGCAATCTGCTGAATCTGGGCAATAACCGCGTCCTCATTATTGATGTGGACGGCAACCGCTATATCTTCCCCGACGTTACCAAGGTGGGGGAGAAGGCACTGAGACTGCTGGAGATATGGCTGTAATTACAAATCCCTTACCTGTTTTGAGGTGATACAATGTTACTTAATTACGCTTTGCCCGAGGCCGAAGCCGCCGCCGCTGAAAAGGCGCTCCGGGGCGAGGAGATACTCTACTGCCTGCCCTACGACCTGACGGCGGATCAGAGGTTTACCGAGGGTTATCTTGTCATAACCGATACGAGGCTCATCGCGCTGAGCGGTGGGCAGGTGAATATGATCCAGCCGGTGAGCGAGCTGTCAAGCGTCTGCTGCGGCGAACTCAATTCCTCCGGTATGCTGGAGGCCAACGTCGGCGGCGAACCCAAGCCCATAGTGTTCTTCACCATGGAGCATATGGCCCGCTACGCCATGGCTGAACGGATAATTACCGACTTGATCGAGGGCCGTAAGCCCAAGGCCGTCAGCGTGGACGATGAGAAAAAATGCCCCATTTGCGGCCGACCCTATATACGCAACACCCGCATCTGCCGTAATTGCAGCGACCGGATGGGCGTGCTTAAGCGCATATGGAAGATCAGCCGCCCCTGCTGGGGTATGTATGGAGTCCTGTTGGTGCTGTTCTGGCTTAACAGCGCGGTGATGCTCCTGTCTCCCGTTGTCAGTAAACATTTGATAAACGACGTTCTGGTGCACAAAGGCGCCGGGGCCGAGCTGCTGCCGACGCTGCTGTGGTTAGTTGTACTGACCGGCCTGTGTTCCCTTGCGACCACCGTTGTGGGAGCGGGCCGCGAAGTGGTTTCCGCCAAGGCCAGCAACCTCCTTGTCCGTGATCTGCGCAACGACATTTACACAAAGGTACAATCCATGCCCCTGGGCTATATCGAGGAAAAGCAGGCTGGCGACTTGATGCACCGCATAAACGGCGACACGGGCCGTATCCAGCGGTTTATCCAGAATGTCGCCGTCCAGGCCATAAACGAAATATGCCTTTTCATCGGCGTGGGTATAGTGGTAGTGGCTTATAATCCGTTCATGGCCATGCTGATAATGATACCGATTCCCTTTGCCCTGTTTTTTACAAACTATATCCGAAATACCGTCCGCCAGCGTTACCACCGCCAGTGGCGATGGATGGATAAACTCACTGACGCTTTGAATAACGTGCTTAACGGCATAAAGGTGGTCAAGGTCTTTGGCCAGGAGGAAAGGGAAATTCAGCACTTTGACAGCGTGGCCTCTTCGGTTCGCGATACCACCTGTAAGGTGGAAAAATACGTGTACACTGTGTTCCCCATAGCCCGGTTCCTGGTGGGCTTTGGCAGTTATTTCGTCACCCTTTACGGCGGCAGCATGGTTTTGGGCCACGCGATGGATCTGGGCGAGCTTATGCAGTTTTCCACCTATGCGGGTTATCTTTACAGCCGATTGGACTGGTTCAGTATGCTGCCCCGCCACGTCAGCGAGGCCATCACCAGCGCACAGCGTGTGTTTGAGGTTATGGACGAGGAACCCGTTCCCGAACCCGAGGCAAGGGCGGACGCGGCCGATATTTACGGCGCCGTCAGCTTTGATGATGTGACCTTCGGCTACAAGTCCTATCAGCCGGTGCTGTCCCATGTGAGTTTTC
>CANQKL010000195.1 GCA_947624455.1 uncultured Clostridia bacterium | reverse complement strand
GCCGCCGGGGATATGCCGGTGTTCCGGCCCCTGATAGGCATGGACAAGGACGAGATCGTGACCGTTGCCCGCAAAATCGGCACCTTTGAGACTTCCATACTGCCCTACGAGGACTGCTGCACGGTGTTCGTACCCAAGCACCCCACCACCAAGCCCACTCTCGCCAAAATTTTGGAAAGCCAGGCCAAGCTGGACATGGAATACTGGGTGAACAAGGCGGTGGAGGAAACGGTGTGGGAAGTCATAGAAAATGAGGAATTATAAATAACGCTGACACAGGAGGAAATATGATAACTGCTGAAATAATCGCCGTGGGAACGGAGCTTCTCATGGGGCAGATCGTGAACACTAACGCCCAATTTTTGGCGGAAAGGCTTACCGGCCTTGGTATAAGCGTCCTTCATCAGACCGTGGTGGGCGACAATCCCCAGCGTCTGAGATCGGCGGCGGAGCTGGCTCTGAACCGCTGCGACGCGGTGATTTTTACCGGCGGACTGGGGCCTACCGACGACGACCTTACCAAGGAGACTGTCGCCGAGCTGTTCGGGGCGGAGTTAGCCCTCCATCAGCCCAGTGTGGAAAAAATGAAGGAATATACCCGGGGCGGCTGGGACCGTTCCATGCCCCGGAACAATCTAAAGCAGGCGTACCTGCCCAAGGAAGGCGACGGTCTTATCATACCCAACGGCAACGGCACCGCGCCGGGCTGCATTTTTGAAAAGGACGGCAAGACCGCCATCCTCCTCCCCGGCCCGCCCAGCGAGATGAAGCCCATGTTCCTTGAGACTGTGGAGCCTTACCTTAGAGAAAAGAGCGGCGCGGCAATGTGTTCCCGGGTGCTGCGGATCTTTGGCATTGGCGAAAGCGCGGCGGCTCTTAGGATAGACGACCTGATAAAGGGCCAGACCAACCCCACCATCGCGCCCTACGCCAAGGAGGGCGAAGTCACCTTCCGAATAACGGCCATGGCCGAGACTGCCGAAGAAGCCGAAAAGCTGCTTGGGCCTACGGTGGAGCGGATGTACAAGGAGTTTGGCGACCACATCTACGCCGAGGGCGACGACGCCACTATGGCCGGGACGGTGGTGGAACTGCTTAGGGAAAAAAATAAGACCCTGGCCACCGCTGAGAGCTGCACCGGCGGTATGATAGGCTCCGCCATAACCGATATTCCAGGAGCCAGCCAGGTCTACGGCTTCGGATTTATAACCTATGCCAACGAGGCTAAGGAACAAATTCTCGGCGTCCGGCGCGAAACTCTCGCCGCCCATGGCGCCGTAAGCCCCGAAACCGCCGCCGAAATGGCCGCCGGAACCCGCAGAGTCAGCGGGGCGGACATCGCCGTGGCGGTCACCGGAATTGCCGGGCCGGGAGGCGGAACCGCGGAAAAGCCCGTCGGGCTTGTGTACGTGGGCGTGGCCTCGGAAAAGGGAGTGCGCACTGTTAAGCTGAATCTTTCCGGCGACCGAAAACGTGTTCGGCTGAGGACTGTGCTTAGCGCCCTGGACGAGGTTCGCAGGGAGTTAGTTTGACATTTAATCCTATAACCGCTACGGTTAACAATTTGTTTACAGTAAGTTTAGATAAAAGTTGATTCTCCTTCACATTGGGGTAACAAACCTTTTGTACTATATAAATGTAATCCCCCTCCTCCTTTGCCCTGCGGACGACGCCCGGTCGGTCGCGGGGCATTCCATTTTTTTGGGTCAGCGCTCTTCAAAGGGGAACCCGAACGGTTCCCCTTTGAGAGAACCTCTCCGCATCGGGCGCTTTCGCTTACGAAAAATCAATAAATTGATTTTTCTACCCCGATTATAGTATAAAATCTCGGGTACACGCCCCGAGATTTTATGTTTTTTATCGAAAGGGAGTTCCCTTTCGAGCTTTCCCCATCGTGCAGAGGGTTTATCAATAGTACTGGAAACTTCTTAGCCACTGGCACTCCAGCCCCTGATCCCAGACTGTGGAGCTGTCGGGTTCCTTTTCCCAGGCTCCTATGCCCGTATTCAGAATAAGGTACATATTTTTTTGCACATCCACATCGCTGGTACCGTCCCGGTCAAAATAGAGGTGACCGTTGACGTACATTTTAATATAATTGTATCCCCAGTCGATGGCAAAGGTGTTGTATTTAGTCCTCATATTGCCAACCGAGCCGTTGCTTATCCAACCGGCCCCCTCGTTGCCGCCGTGGGTCGCGGTGTACCAGGTGGAGGTGCCGTGGCTGGACAGATATTCAAACATATCTGTCTCCGGCGGCCAGTTGTCTTTGCCGTTGAGCCAGAAGGCCGTCCAATAGCCCCGGGGACTGTTGGGCTGTCTAAAGCTGCCCTCAATATAGCTGCCCTTGTTGTAGACCTTGCTGTTCACGCTGATAACGCCGGTCCAGGCGCAGTATTTTTTCCAGGTATTGCCGTTTATGGAATCGGTATATCCTGTTTGTCCGGCGGAGTTCCTGATCCATTCGTTGCTTCCCACCTTAGTGGCCTTTAGCAGCACCCTGCCGTTAGACACTATCACGTTTTGGTCCCGGTGAACCGCGCTGTGATTGTGGTAGTCGGCGTACCAGGGATAGCCCTTGTGCCACTGACCGCTGAGGCTGCCGCCGTCAAAGGAATCGGAAACATAGCTGTTGGCCTCGTTCCTCAGGTGGAAGGTACAGGCCTTGTTCACGCCGCTGTCCCCGGACTTAGTAAGGTGCAGGTAGTTGCCGTCGTTGCGCATATAAAGCTCGGGGTTTTTGTACCACTGGTAGGACCAGGCTGTGTTACCGGCGCCCGCCAAATTGACGACCTTATTGAAGGTTGCGCGGCGGCGGAACTCCTCGGTATCCTTATACCGCTGAACCGTGACGATAGTTCCCGACCCGTCGGTCACAGGCACGAGGTAGCAGTTGGGCAGATCTATGACCTCAATGGACACGCTGTCCGGGTCAGCCAGGCCGCGCCGCTCCACAAACCGGGAATAGTAAGGATCCTGGTTCCTGGCTATGCCAAGGAGCGAACCCTCCTTTCCGCCGTGAACCAGAAAAGAACCCTGTTTATTGCCGCTGCCGGTGCCGTATTCGTTTTCATAGCGGACAATGCCGTTCACCGCCGGGAAGGAATTTTTGATTACGCCGGTGTCGTAAACCTCTATATTGTCGATATATATTTCAGATTTAGTACCCACGCCGGTGTTGAATATCAGGGTGTCCACCGGAGTTTTGGACCAGTCGGCTTTCCAGCCGCCATCGCCAGTCACAGGCAGAGAAACGGTGCCTGTGGACGTCTTTGTTCCGTCAAAGGCGCTGACGGTGACGCTGCCGATATTCGGGTTGTAGGTTATGTCGAAATGCCATACCGCCCCATACTTTAGGCGGTTGCTGCCCTTGCCCACAAAGGCACGCCAACTGCTCTTATTATACTGTATCGAGGGATAGTCGTTGAGCTGCATACCCTCGCTTTGGGGGCTGAACCTTACCTGAAGGGCAAGAGGGTGACTTTTGTCGCTGTCGCCGCTGTTATGGCCGCTTCCCAGCGCGAAGCCCGAATATTCCCC
>CANQKL010000194.1 GCA_947624455.1 uncultured Clostridia bacterium | reverse complement strand
AGTTCGGACGCGAGCCGAACTTTTTATGACTTATATTTCTCTAACGCGCTCCGCTTTACGCCAGCATCTCCAGCCGGAGCTTGTCGGCTATCATGGCGATGAATTCCGAGTTGGTGGGCTTGCCCTTGTTGTTGCTGACCGTGTAGCCGAACAGGTTGTACAGCGCCTCCTCGTTGCCCCTGACGCAGGCCACCTCGATAGCGTGGCGGATGGCCCGCTCCACCCGGCTGGGGGAGGTGTTGTGCTTTTCCGCCACCTTGGGATAGAGCTGCTTGGTAACGGCGTTGATGAGTTCGCTGTCCTTTATGCTCATGATTATCGCGTCCCGAAGATACTGATAGCCCTTGATATTCGCGGGCACGCCCACAGAGTGTATGGTGTTGGTGACGGTTATCTCTATGGCTCTATCGCCGGGACGATCCCCGGTGTCGCTGCCGCGGAAGCGCACGCAGAGCATCTTTATCCGAGAGTAAAGCGTCTCGTTGCTGCACGGGCGGAGCATGACGTAATCGGCTCCCAGCTCCATGCAACGGTTTATGAGGGTGCGGTTAGAGGAGGAGGCTATGATTATGACGACCGGCCGCCTGCTCAGCTCCCCGAGCCGCTCCAGCACGCCAATGCCGTCCAAACGGCTCATTATCGGATCCATTATCAGCAGGTCGGGACGCAGCTTGCGAACCTTTTCCAGCGCGTCCTCCCCGTCTGTCGCCGTGGCAACCACGTTCACATCGCCCTTGCCTTCCAAAAATCCGCCTATATCCTCTATCATATCCCGACCGTCTCCGGCAATAACCGCTTTTATTATCTTTTCCACTGCATATTCCTCCGATTTCGTTTTGTTTTATGATATTATATTACCATATTTCCGAGGAAAATGCAAGCATTTATTTACAATTTCTGTAATTTTTTCTCATCATTTTCTTACATTTAATGACAGCGAATTTTGACAAAATCCCCATATGAAAAACGGGGCTAAGCCCCGTTCACAAACCGCTCGACGCCGACGCGGAGCCTCTCAAGCCCGTCCTCGAGACGTGACCGGGGACAGGCCAGATTCATCCTAAGGAACCGCCGCCCACAGTCGCCGTATTCGCCCCCAGCCGAAAGGTAAAGGCCGGTATCGGCTCTGAGCGACCTTTGCAGGGCCGAGGCGTCGTCGCAGACCGAGCCGCAGTCCAGCCACATAAGGTAGGTGGCCTCGGACGGGACGGCCCTAATATTCGGTATATGGGCCGACAGAAAGCTGACCGCCAGAGTTTTGTTGCCATAGAGATAATCCCTGAGCTGATCCAGCCAGGGGCCGCCGCGAGTAAAGGCCGCCACGGCGGCGGGAACCGCGAAAACATTAGGCTCGGCGACCTCGTCGGTGTTGAGACCCCGCCAAACCTTATGGCGCAGGAAAGGCTCGGGCACGCAGACCGCCGCGGTCTGAATTCCAGCCAGATTAAAGGCCTTGGTGGGGGCAATCAGGGTGACGCTGTTCATGCGGCACTCCTCGCTGACCGAGGCAAAGGGAACATAAGCCTTACCTGGGTCGGTCAGGTCACAGTGTATTTCGTCGCTGACCACAACGACCCCATATTTCGCCGCGAGGGAGCCGATCCGGGCCAGGGTTTTCCTATCCCATATCTTTCCCACCGGATTGTGCGGGTTGCAAAGCACCATCATCGAGGTCTGGGGCCGGGCCAGCTTTTCCTCCAAATCGTCAAAATCCACGCTGTAACCCTGGCCGTCATACTTTAAGGGGCTTTCAAGTACGTTTCGTCCATTGTTCCGTATGGAGTTGAAGAAAATATTGTACACCGGCGTCTGGATAAGCACGTCCTCGCCTACGGTGGTGAGCTTGCGCACGACGGAGGAAAGAGCGGGAACTACCCCGGAGCAGAAAATGAGCCAGTCCCTTTCCATGCGGAAGCCGTGGCGGCCGCTCCACCAGTCAATGTAGGCGCCGTACCAGCTTTCAGGAACGGTGGAATAGCCGAAAACTCCATGACTAAGGCGTTCCTCCAGGGCGGCTATTATCTGCGGAGCGGTCGGAAAGTCCATATCCGCCACCCACATCGGCAGCTCGTTTTCGCCCACATCCCACTTGAGGGAGCCGGTACCCCGGCGGTCAGGCGCGCGGTCAAAATCGTAAATCATAAAAATCTCCCTCCCGGGCGGCCTTTACAGCCGAACCGCCCTCGATTCATCCTATATTTGTTCCCTCCGGCCCATCGGGCAGGGCAATGCCCTCCCGGGGCAGGTTCAGGTTCGCCTCCCGTATCAGGTCGCGGATAGCGGCCTCAGCCATGGAGACTTCCGCGTGCAGCTCCGCCGCCGAAAGCCTCAAGGCCCCGCCAGCCAGGATTATGACCTGCTCCAGATTGTCAGAGGTGGCGACTCGGACCCGGTGATCCCGGCTAAGCTCATGGGTCACCTTTTCGATGTACATATCGGCAGTCTCGGCCTCCTTGGTGTAGACCACGTCGATATTGCCGACCCGCTCGACCTCGCGGCGTTCTCCCTTGACCCGGTAGGCGTCAAAGACAACGATTATCTCCTTGCCGGAAAAGCCTTTGTAATTGGACATGGTCTCGATAAGGGCCGTCCTGGCCAGCTCGAGACTCTCGTCGGCCAGCTCCTTCAGCTCATCCCAGGCGAAAATGATGTTGTAGCCGTCCACCAGCAGGTACTCGGGGCCAGAGGGGAGCTTTTTTGCACGAACCTTGTCCCGGGGAGCGGAAGGCTCCCGCCGAGTCTCCATGGAGTAGCGGTCCCGCCGGATGGGGCCGTAGGTTCGCTCAAATATCTTTATCAGCTCCTCGTCCTCGGCGGCCCGGGCCACATAGCCCGCCGCCATCTCTCGGACGGAAGGGCGTTCTTCCCCGCCGCTTTCAAAGTCAAAGCCGCTCTGGGTGTGCATATAGCTCCGCACCTGATCCCAGGGTACCAGGAAGCCCGCCCCGCCGGAGCAGAACACCGAGTCGGCGGTGTTGTCCAGATCCCCATCGCAGTCGTAGCCGATTCGGGAAACGACCTCGTCGGCATTGTGGCACTGGCGGTACCCGCCGCCCCGGCAGGTCAGACGGCCTCGGCCCTTTGTATATCCGGCGACCTGGGCTTGATAGCCCTCCATCTCCGACACCGGGGCGCTGCCGGTAAGCACGGCGGCGTCGGCGTCCTGTTCGGCAGGGGAAAACTCGGCCCCCATGAGGCGGAGGTCGTTCATTGCCCGGCCTATGTTCTCAGCCGGTATCTCGAGCCTGAAGGAGTACCAAGGCTCCAGCAGGACTGACCTTGCCGAGCGCAGGCCCTGACGGACGGCCCGGTAGGTGGCCTGGCGGAAATCGCCGCCCTCGGTGTGCTTCTTGTGGGCGCGGCCGCCCACAACGGTTATGCGCATATCGGTAATGGGCGAACCGGTCAGAACGCCAAGGTGCTGCTTTTCCTGAAGGTGGGTCATGATCAGCCGCTGCCAATTTTTGTCAAGCACGTCCTCGCCGCAGTCGCAGGCGAAGCTCAGTCCGCTGCCGGGCTTTGTAGGCTCCAGCACCAGATGCAC
>CANQKL010000193.1 GCA_947624455.1 uncultured Clostridia bacterium | reverse complement strand
ACTTTTATTACTGTGTACTTTTGCGCGGCAAAAGTACCAAAAGCGCCGGGGGCCTCGCCATGCCCCCGGACCCCCTAGGGCGTTTAAGGGGAACTGCGGTTCCCCTTAAAAATCCCCTGGGATTTGGCCCTACAATGTAAATGTTTCATTTTCGGTTAATTGGCACGTTTGCGGCGGGCGATAAAAACCCACAAACAACGCCGTTGTCTGTGGAAAAGAGGGGCAAAGTCGCCCTTTGAAGTACGTCAATCTATCAACATACGCCAAAAGGAGCGCCCTGTGGCGCTCCTTTTACAATTGCTCATTATTCATCAATATTCGTTTTTCTGCCATACCCGCACCCAATCGCACTGATACTCTGCCGGCCAAACGGTAGTGGCGTCAGGCTTGCCGTCCCAGCCGTCGATGGCCAGATTGAGTATCATGTACATATTGGTACACTGGTCGAGGGCCTCCTTCGTGGTCAAAGCGTGGCCCACCTGAACGCCGTCCACATAATACTTCATATATTTAGGCGTCCATTCAAAGCCGTAAACGTGGAAGTCGTCGCTGGAGTCAAAGCCAAGGTTTATCACCTGTTCGTGGCTGCGCTCATCGTTCCATGCCGGGCCATAGTGGCAGTTCACCCGAAGCTGTTCGGGACGGGAACACAGTATCTCCAACATATCTATCTCGGGGGGCCAGCCGTCCTTGAGCATCCACCATGCGGGCCACAGACCCTTGCCCTTGGGCATCTTCAGCCGGGCCTCAAAATAGCCGTAATTGAAGCGGAAGGTACCCGCGGTGTTCACCGCGCCGCTGGTGTACATGATATCGGCCTTCTGATTGTTGAAGGTGTACTGCTTGCCGACAGAATCGGGATGACGCTCGTTATCGCCCCGAAGGGTGAGAACGCCGTCCTTGACTATAACGTTCTCGGGTACGCACCAGCCGGAATGGTTGTGGCTGCTGCCCCAGGAGTAGTTATAGCCCCAGTTTTTAGTATTCAGGCTGTCGCCCTCGAACTCATCGTCGAACACCAATTTATATTCCTCGTCCAGCATGGCGGGGCGGCTTACACCGGCGGGAGCATCCAGCACGGGGAACTCAATGCGCATCATGCCGCTGCCGGATCTGAGGGGCAGGCTGCGGTAGGTCTGCTCCATATTTGCCATCATGTCGCGCGCCGTCTCACCGTCAAAGGTGTTCTTGGGATAGAACATTCCGCCGTCCTGGATAAGGCCGTTGGCAACGGCTACCTCAACATAGCTCATCGCCCAGGGCGCGATTTCGTCCCTGTCGGTGAAATGCACGTCCGCGCCTACGGACAGGCTGTTCTTCTTCGCCCTGAGTCCCCGAACCATCAGGGACACCGCCTCCTCATTGGTTATGAAGCTGTCGAGCTTAATTTTGCCGTCCGCTGCCATTTCAAGATCGATGATGCCGGCGTTGAGCAGCCCCTGCACCGTGTCGGCCGTCGGGTGGTCGGCGGTCAGGTCTGAAAAAGCGCCATCATAGATCAGGGGATTGACCTTACACTCCGCCGCCAGCAGCTCAAAAAATTCAAATCTGGTGCAGTAGTCGGCGGTTCCGCCGTCGGCGGCAAAGGCCGTACCCGCCAGCAGCGCTGTCGCAAGAACCAGCGCCATAAGCCTGATCTTCATTTTCATTTTCCTCCTTTTTTCTTTTATCGCGCGGTCACGCCGCTCATTTTCACTTTACGGGCGAAATTACAAACGAGAACGTATAGCTGCGATTCGTTTGCAGCTGATACTGTATGTGCGGGCGGCTGCCCCAACTATCGTCGCCTGCGACGCCCTGCTGCCATCCGTTCACATGGATAACGCACTTGTCGCTCTTGGGCAGCTTATAGGCGTGGTCAGCGGCCTCGATCTCGGCGGGAGTCCATGGCACGGCGCTGATTTCCAAATTGCCAAGGGCCTCGAAGCGGACGCCGCTGCCGCCCTCGCGAGTGATCTCGGCCCAGCGTATGCCGGTGTGATTGCCCGCCTCCTGCGGCACAAGGTAGCGGGTCAACTGATCGGCCACCTTCTGACGGTAAATGCCCAGCCGGGCGGAAGCGTCACGGTCTATGTAGTTTTCGTGGGGACCCATGCCGTAGAAGGTCAGGTCGGTAAGCTCGCCGTCCGTGGGGAGCATCAGGCCCACCTCGGGGATCTCGCCGTTCTTTTGGGCGGGATCAAGCCTCATGGTGACCTTTATCTCTCCGTCGCTGTATACCTCGTAAACCAGCCGGGCCGCGCTTTCCTCCTCGGTGGGAAGGGTATAATCGCAGGTCACTTTAACGCCGTCCGCCATAGTTTCCACGGTTCTGTTGACGAGAGAAGCCTTTTCGCCAGCCTCCCGCCAGGAGATGGAACGCTTGTAAAGGCGGCTGCCCTTGTCGTTATCGGTCATAGCCCGCCAGAAGTTCATAACGGCGGGGCCTCGCAGCAGTTCCCGGTTGCCTATTACATAGCTGTCGATATAACCGGTCTCCGGGTCGAAGCTAAGGCTGAAGCCCGCTCCCCTAAGAGTGTTGCCGTCAATCTCCACCGCCCCGGCGGCAAAGCTGCGTTCGGGAGTGGTGTTTACCGCGGGGAGGATGAACTGACCGAAAGCTATCTCGTGACCGGATTCGGCCCAGGGCTGATCCTCTCTAAGGTGGGCGCTTACGGTAAGGACGTACTCTCCCCTGCCCTTATCGGGCATTTCATCGCCAATGCTGAACACGCCGGTCTTGCCGGGAGCGAGGCTCACCTCAAAGACTCCCTCTTTGATAAACTCGCCGTCCAGCTCCAGCTTCCAGCGGAAGTCGTACTCCGAAAGGTCGGTAAAGAGAAAGCGGTTTTCTATGCCCACGCGGCCGTTCATAATGTCCGCGTCGGAAAAGACGACGTTTTGGTAGCAGGTCTTAGTCTCAATAAGCTTGGGGGTTATACCGTGGTCGGCAAAAATAAGCCCGTTGCCGGAAAAAGTGCCGTCGTTAGGCTCGTCGCCGAAATCTCCGCCATAGGCCAGGTATGGCTGACCGTCGGGGGCGGTGTTCCACAGGGCCTGATCGATCCAGTCCCAGATAAAGCCGCCCTGAAGGGAGGGGTATTTGTAGAACAGCTCCCAATAGTCCTTGAGTCCGCCGCAGGAATTGCCCATGGCGTGGCTGTATTCGCAGAGGATATACGGCTTGTCATTGTTGTGATTTATCTGCCGCACAATGTCCCAGGGATGGGTGTACATCTGGCTTTCAATGTCGCTGGCGTGGCTGTACTCCCGGTTATGGGCCACGCCCTCATAGTGAATGGGGCGGTTAGTCGGGTCGAGGGCTTTGATGTGATCCCTCATCTTCACGAAGTTCTCGCCGCCGAAGGATTCGTTGCCCAAGGACCATATGCAGACGCAGGGGTGGTTCTTGTCCCGCATGAACATGGAGTTGGCCCTATCCACAACGGCCCCAGTCCACTCGGGCTTGCTGCCTGGGATAGTCTCGCCTTCCTCCTTCTGGCCGTAATGCCAGGTGCCGTGAGTTTCAAGGTTTGTCTCGTCGATAACGTAAAAGCCGTACTCATCGCAGATATCGTACCACAGCTCGTTAT
>CANQKL010000192.1 GCA_947624455.1 uncultured Clostridia bacterium | reverse complement strand
GCGTGCCCTGGGAGTTTATGAACTACCAAGGGCGCGAGAAAGGTCTGCTTCGTAAAGCCGCCGAGGGACTTTTGCCGGAGGAAGTGCTGTGGCGTAAAAAGAGTCCCTATCCCAAGACCCACAACCCCGGCTATATGCGGATGGTTAGCGGTCTAATGCGGGACGTCCTGGCTGATCCGGATTCCCCCATACTTCAGCTTGCCGACCATGACGCGCTGGAGGGGCTGTTAAGCGCGAACAACGCGCAGCCCTGGTTCGGTCAGCTCATGACCACTCCCCAGACTATAGCATATATGCTCCAGATAAATTACTGGATGGGTAAATACGGCGTGAAAATTGAGATATAAAAATAAGCGCTAATAACATTTTGTGTTTTTTCGCCATAATAATATGCGCCTCCAAAAGCGTCAAACTTTTGGGGCGCATATTATTGGGCGGATTTTTTTGCCTTATACTAATCCCTTTATTCCCCGCTCTTTTTCTTATTGACAAAACCGCTGACTTTGTCAAACATCTCAGGTACGCTGTCGATCAGCTTGTCAACGGTAGTGTTTGCCGAGTTGACCGGAAGAAGCTTGACCGTGTCGCCGTTCATTACCAAAAAGCCGATCGGCGATATGGAAATTCCCGCGCCGCTTCCGCCGCCAAAGTTTTTCGCCGATGGTTCCTTCGAGGGTATATCAGTCCCGCCTGCCGCAAAGCCGAAGCCTACCCGGGACACTGGGATTATTACCGCGCCGTTGGCGGTCTCCACAGGGTTGCCGATGATCGTGTTAACGTCCACCATAGACTTAATGTTGGTAAGCGATGTGTTGATAAGGTCATTTAAAGGATGTTCGCTCATTTTTTATTCCTCCCGTTTTGTTTTTTTTGACTTACTTTTATATCTCAGCCAGGCAACTGCCGCGATTGCGGCCGCTCCTATTATGTTTCCCAAATTTGTACATATAATACAGTCGCCCTCTCCGGCAAGCACTGTCTCGTTATAAGCCGGAGTAATTCGTATGTTGGGCTTTTGCACCCTCACGAACCTGGATGCCAGTCCCAGCAGATTGCCCGCCACGGCCCAGAGCATACCGGCGTAAACGGCGGTGTCAGCCGCGTCCATTGTTCCTACCCGAACGTCAACGTTCAGTTCGCTGACCTTGAGCAGCCGTTTAATTGCCCGTTGAAAGGGGCCGAAAAGCTCTGAAACCGTCTCATATATCCTCATGGATTTATCCACAAAGCCCGCGGTTTCTTCAGCCTCCTCCGCTTCGGCGGCGGGGGCGGGAGCTTTTTTCGGCTCAGGGGGCTTTTTCTTCGCCTTTTTCCGCTCTTTTTCCCGCTCAAGCTTCTTATTTTCTTCTTTATCCGGCCCGCCGGGGACATGGGTCCGCTCCGGCTCACGCGGCTGTTCCTTTCGCTCGGGAGGCTCAGAGGGACGCGCCGGCTCGGGGGCGGCGTATTCTTCCCGGAGCTTGTTCTTTGTGTCAGGCTTAACGGCTTCCACAGCTTTCTCCTTTTTTGGCAGGATGTCGATGCGCAGGAAAAGAACCTTCACCCACAGTTTTAAGCTGCCGCGAAAGACCGCGAATATTTTTATCGGTATCAGCAAAATCGCTACGATTACCGCGGCGATCACGGCAAGGACTATCAACTAACTCATCTCCGTTTCCTCGGCGACAGCCGCGATTATATCGGGCTTTTCAGGCATTTCGGCTGGCGGCGGAGTTTGTTTTTCAGGCAGGGGAGGCAGCTGATCCAAATTTTTCAAACCAAAGCAGCGCAAAAATTCCTCCGTTGTGCCGTAAAGGATGGGACGTCCCGGCGTTTCAGCGCGGCCGACCTCGTCGATAAAGCCACGCTCCATGAGCCTTGTCACGCTATAAGAGCAGTCAACGCCCCGTATAAACTCTATTTTTCCCTTTGTTACGGGCTGATTATACGCTATGATAGAAAGAGTTTCCAGCGCGGCCGCGCTGAGGCCCGCCTGTCGGCGGAGCTGAACCGCCTTTTGTATGTATTCAAAATACTCCGGCGCGGAACAAAGCTGGAGACTGTCGCCTATTTCCACAAGTCGGATGCCCCGGCCTTCAAGACTTCCCTTGAGTCCCTCGACCGCCGCGTCAAGAGCCGCCGCGTCAATATCCAGCGCGGAGATGAGCTTGTCCCTTCCCACGGAATCCCCCACGGAAAAAAGTATCGCCTCGACAGCGCGCTCAATATTCTTCTCCAAGGTCAAGTTCACCGTCCTTTTTTCCTCGCGTACAGTATAATTTTCCGCCCGATTCCTCCACGGAAATGAAATTTTCCTTTACAAGCTCCAAGACCGCTAAAAACGCGGCCACAAGCTGCCCCCGGACATTCATGCCCTCAAACAGATCATCGAACTCGACCGTCTCACAGTCCTCAAAGACGCTCATTATCTTAACCGAAGCCTCCCGGACGCTGTAGTTTGTTCGTCCTATTACGCTGCGGAAGGTTCCCGGCACCAGAGACGCTCTGACTTGATTACGTTCGAGAACGGTCAAAAAGGCCGCGTAAAGCCTGTCAACGTCAATCACCTTATTTTCCACCTTTATTTTGGGGAAATTTAACGGCTCCGGTTCCTTGAACACAAGGTCGTCCGCCGAATGGGAGAGGCGTTCCATAACGCCGGATATTTCCTTGTAACGCCGGTACTCCTCCAGTCGGTCGGCCAGTTCGAGCCTAGGGTCCTCCTCGTCCTCGTTTTCCGCGGGCAGGAGCATCCGTGACTTTATTAATAGCAGCTGAGATGCCATAACCAAAAATTCGCCGCCCACTTCCATATCCAGTTCACGCATAGCTTCGATGTATTCAAGGTACTGGTCGGTGATCTCAGCGATGGGTATATCGTAAATATCGATCTTATTTTTTGATCCAAGGTGCAGCAATAGATCCAACGGACCCTCAAAGGCCGCCACTTTAAAAGAGAGTTCTTCCATCAGGTCACCCCATAAAACGCAGTACAAGATTCAGCAGCGACTGGGCAAATATCGACCACAAATGATAGACCGGAGTTATAACAACGCCAAGTATGCGGCCCAGTATACCGGTGAGCGAAAGAATTATCAGAATGGGGAAGCCGATCCTTTCGTATTGGAGCAGCTTCATATAGGTATCGGCCGGAAGCGCCGCCCCAAGTATCTTACTGCCGTCCAGTGGCGGAAAAGGTATCAGGTTAAACACCGCGAAACCGATATTCAGGGAAACAAGGCTTTGGAGAGTCCCTACAACAAAGCCAAGTATACTGTTATAGTTCAGTTTAAAATACAGCACCGCCAAAGGCACATATACAATGGTTGACAAAAAGGCAAGCACAATATTTGCCGCCGGGCCAGCCAGCGAAACAAGGGCCGTGTCCCTCTTTCGGTTCTTGAAATACATGGGGTTGATCGGCACAGGCTTTGCCCAGCCGAAGCCCACAAGCACCATACATATCGCTCCGATAGGGTCCAGATGGGACAGAGGATTCAGAGTAAGGCGTCCGCAGTTCTTAGCTGTAGGATCCCCCAGCTTGTAAGCCACGAAACCATGGGCGCACTCATGGACGGTTATGGCCGTGAACATCACGAT
>CANQKL010000191.1 GCA_947624455.1 uncultured Clostridia bacterium | reverse complement strand
TCGCTGCCGAGGTTAGAGGTCATTACAACGACGGTGTTCTCAAAGCTGACCACCTTGCCGTGACTGTCGGTAACGCGGCCGTCGTCAAGGATCTGTAGCAGCACATTGGTCACATCGGGGTGAGCCTTTTCTATTTCGTCAAAGAGTATGACGCTGTACGGACGGCGGCGAATCTTTTCGGTGAGCTGCCCGGCGTCATCGTAGCCTACATAGCCCGGGGGTGATCCAATGAGCTTGGCGACGGAATGTTTTTCCATGTACTCGCTCATATCAACCCTTATCAACGCCTCCTCGCTATCGAAAAGTTCAATGGCAAGCTGCTTGACAAGCTCTGTCTTGCCAACGCCGGTGGGGCCGGCAAAGATAAAGCTTGCCGGGCGGCGTTTCTTTGAAAGGGCGGCGCGGCTGCGGCGAATGGCGCGGGCTACCGCGCTGACGGCCTTATCCTGGCCCACTAAGCGGCGGTGGAGCCGTTCCTCCAAATTCATAAGTCGCTCAGTTTCGGCTTGGGTGATCTTCATTACAGGGATTTTAGTCCAGGACTCCACCACATAGGCGATATCCTCGACGCTGAGATAGACGTTTTCAAGCTGCTCCTCAAGGTTGGCGATCTCAGCGTCCAGCTCGCACCTGCGAGTACGGATATCCGCTGCCCGGGCGTAATCCTGCTCGGTGAGTTCGCCGCCGTCGTATATCTTTTCGATCTCGGCGTCCAGCTCCGCGGCCTGGGCTTTTTTATCTTCGAGTACCACCAGCGCCATGTTTTTCAAATTGCAGCGGCTGCCCGCCTCGTCTATCAAGTCTATGGCCTTATCTGGCAAAAAACGGTCTGTTATGTACCGTTCGGAAAGGACGGCGGCGGCCCTGATGACCTCGTCCGTGATTTTGACTTTGTGATAATCCTGATATTTTTCCCTGAGTCCCTTAAGTATCTCTACAGTTTCGTCTATTGACGGTTCGTCAATCATTATTGGCTGGAAACGCCGCTCAAGGGCGGAATCTTTTTCGATATACTGGCGGTACTCAGACAGGGTCGTGGCTCCGATTATTTGAATCTCACCTCTGGCGAGGGCAGGCTTGAGGATATTGCCAGCGTTCATAGCCCCTTCGGCGCTGCCTGCGCCGACGATATTGTGAAGCTCGTCGATGACAATTATCACGTTGCCCCGATCCCGCGCCTCGTCGATTATGCCCTTAAGCCGCGCCTCAAACTGACCTCGGTACTGGGTTCCGGCAACTACGGCTGTGAAATCGAGCAGGTATACCTCCTTGTTCATTAGCTTGACGGGTACGTTTTTTTCAGCTATTCTCAGGGCAAAGCCCTCCGCCACAGCGGTTTTGCCGACGCCCGGTTCGCCCAGGAGGACTGGGTTGTTCTTTGAACGGCGGTTGAGTATCTGGGCCAGCCTGTCCAGCTCATGCTCACGGCCGACGCAAGGGTCGATTTTCCCCTCGGCGGCGCGCTGAGTTAAATTGACGCCATAGGCGTCCAGCAGACTGCGCCGCCCCCGGTTCTCGTGGCCCTTGGAGGAGGCTTTTTCAGTTTTGCCGGACTTGTTTTCCTGGCCGTCAGCCTTTCCCTCGGCGGAATTTTTGTCAAAAAAGCCCAATATATTTTTCATAAAGCTGTCAAAGCCGCCGCCTTCGCCGTCCTGGCCGTCGCCGCCCATCATTTGGGACATCTGATCCCCAATATTTTCAAAGCTGTCCATATCCATGTCAATGCCGCCCGCGAGCTGTCCCATAGGATTAATGCCCAGTTCCCTGGCGCAGGGCAGACACAGCCCTTCGTTTATACGCTGTCCGTTTTCCAACTTGGTAATGAACAGAACAGCCACGTTCTTTTTGCATCTGGTGCAGATCAATTATTTCATCTCCTTAACAACTTGATTATCATTATAACACAACTTAGGCATAAAAGTAAACACCAAAATTTAAATTTAATAGTTTATTTTTAAAATTATTATTGAATTTTCTATAGATGTGTGATATAATTGATTTAAGTTTATAAAAAGGAGGAATTCGATATGTTAAAAAAATTACTGTCCGTCCTTTTGTCGATTGGGCTTGTATTCGCTGTGGCGGGATCGGCGTTTGCCGCCGCAAGCAGCTTTACCGATGTGCCGAGTCCCGCTTATGACTGGGCCATACCCGATATTGAGGCCATGACGAGGGACGGTATCATCAAGGGCTACAGCGATCAAACCTTCAAACCGGCCAATGCCATAAAGAAGATAGAAATGCTGCTTCTGCTGGCGAGGGCGGCTCAGTTCCAAAATGACGATTACGCTCCGTTTGTGGACTTTGCGACAGATCTCTACTCTGCCGTAATGTCTCGATATAACCTGGGCGATACATATAATAAGTATAAGCCGGAGGTTTCGTTCCTTTTGTACAAGGGAATAATCAGCATCGACGAGCTGGACAACCTAATTGGCGGCGGCCAGGCCAATATGGCGGTAAAGCGCTATGAGGCGGCTGTTCTGTTGACAAAGCTCATGGGCGCGGAGGAGCAGGTGAGGAACAATATCGCTCCCGTACTCAGCTATTCCGACTTTGCAAGTATTCCGGCGGCGGCGCGGGCCTATGTTGAATACGTGACCAGCCAAGGCATTATGGGAGGCATAGGCAATAACAATTTTGGTCCAAACGACAATGTTACCAGGGCGCAGATCGCGGTCATACTCCGCAGAGTGCTTAGCAAGCTCAACTATTCCATACGTGTGGGTACGGTAAAGGCGATCGATCCCGTTGGCGGAACGATAACTATATCTGATAATATGAACGAGGGCGAAGTAGTCCTGCCGGTAAACTTCCAGAGCGCAAAGGTTATACTGGACGGTTATCCTTCCACCGCCTATGGCATCGCTGTAAACAGCTATGTCCTCCTCCTTTACAGCGGACAAAACGTGACCTCGGTGGAGGTGTTGAACTCTCTCAACGATATGTCCATAGTCAACTGCACCCTTGTGAATATGGTCGCTGACGATGAGGGGGATTATGTGACGCTGACGGTGCGTGACCGCGTTGACGCCAGTGTGAGCGAGTTCACCGTATATAATGACGCGCTGCCCCAGATTTTCTCCGATGGCAAAGCCTGCGAGCTGGGGGATTTGAGAGCCGGTCAGCAGCTTATGGTCACCTTGGCCGACGACAAAGTAGTTTCTATTTCCGCCAAAACGGATACGACCGGTATATCCGGCGTGATAACCAATATAGAAATAGATCCAGACTATGTCATCAGCGTACTGCTTTCAGACGAGTCTCTTACTGACTTTGTGGTTTCCGGTACGGTGGCCGTTGTTCGCAACGGCAGCACAGTCAGCCTTCGGGATCTGCTGGTTGGCGACAGTGTGCTGATCACCGAGACAGATGGGGTAGTATCCTCTATAACGGCTACCAGCTCCCAGAGCGAGGCAACCGGCGTGCTTTACTCCATTCTAATTAGTTCTTCTCCGAAGCTGGGCGTGAGGGCTGGCGGCGAGAATACGGTATATCCCGTTGCTATCAACGCGGAGTATGAAGTAGACGGCGGCGAAGCCACCATATACGATCTTCGCCTGGGTTCGACTGTGGAGCTGGG
>CANQKL010000190.1 GCA_947624455.1 uncultured Clostridia bacterium | reverse complement strand
GTCCAATATCCGCGACGTGCAGAGCTTCCCAAGGACGACGGGCAGCGCGGATTTTTAAAGCGTGAAAACCGGCGGCGCGGACGCCCGCTCTATCCCGGTTCCCGTTAAAATGAAAGGAGAATTTATATGAATCTGCTCATAATCATCGCCGTGGTCGCGGCGGTCATAGCCCTTAACCACTTTGTGGCCCCTTGGGCGGGCTTCGCCGCCGCCGTTCTGTTCATCGCTGCCTTTGTCATTGTTAAAAAGGCCGATATCCTCATGCTCCGGGGCAACGGCCTGTACAACAAGGGCGAGAGGGAGAAGGGCCTCGCCCTGATGGAAAAGGCTTACGGCACCGGCAAGCTCAACGGCGCGATGACGGTATATTACAGCTACTGCCTGATACGGGAGGAAAAGAACGACAAGGCTCTCGAGGTGCTGGACAAGTACATTGAAGCCGGAAAGGGCGCCAAGGACGACCTCAACCGGGCCATGCACAATAAGGCCATCCTCCTTTGGAAATCCGGCGAGCTTGATCAGGCTTTTGAGCTGATGAAAGAGGCTCATTCCCAGCGACCCGCCACCGACACCTACGGCACGCTGGGCCTGCTGTACCTGGACAAGGTCAAGGCCGATCCGTCCTTGGCCGATGAGGCTGGGGAATTTTTGAAGGAGGCGTATGACTACAACGCCGACGACCGCACCATAGCTGACAACATGGGAGCGTGGCATTTGGAAAACGGCGAGCTTGACCAGGCGGCGCAGGTATACTCCACTCTGCTCAAGACCTCTCAGCCCAGCCCTACCCCTTACTACCGCTACGGTCTTGTGCTGGAGAAAAAAGGCAACTATGAGGACGCGGAGGATATGCTGAACAAGGCTCTGCGCTGTTCGTTTACCGGCGTGACCGCGATCCGGCGCCAGGACGTGACCGAGGCTCTTGAACGGGTGGAAAACGAATATGAGAGGACGGTATCGGAATGAGGCTGTTTGTAATTATCGTCGGATCGGCTATCCTGATCGACGGCCTGTCCATGGCTGTTTTGAGTACTTTTGGCCTGGGAGTGGCGCTGACGCTGCTGTTGGGCGCGCTGCTGACGGCCTACGGCATATTTTTCCGCCAGGTAAATCAGGCCCACGGGCCGCTGATATGGCTGCGCAACCTGGGCTTTTTTGGCTTGGGCTGCGCCGTGGCCATGTCGGCCTTTCTGACCGTTTACGGCGTCGTGGACAGCAAAGCCGCCGATGTGGACGCGGTAATAGTCCTCGGGGCCTCGGTTCGCGGTAAAACGCCCTCTCTCGCCCTGGTTAGGCGGATGGAACGGGCGGTGAAGCTCCACAGCGAGAACCCCGACGCCTTGATCGTGGTTTCCGGCGGCAAGGGCGTATATGAGGATATCTCCGAGGCGGAGGCCATGCGCGAGTACCTGGTGAAAAATGGAGTTGCGGAGGACAAAATAATTATGGAGGACAACTCCTTCAGCACCCGAGAGAACTTCCGCAACTCAAAAAAGCTCCTGGACGAAAGGCTGGGCGGCGGCTATAGAGCCGCCTACATAACCAACGAATTTCACGTTTACCGGGCGGGACTTATCGCCAAGAGAGAGGGCTTTGAAAAGCCCGCTCACTTCCACGCCTCCACCGACTGGTTCATCTGGCCCCAAAGCTATCTGCGCGAGTGCCTTGCGGTGGTGAAAACGTGGATATTTGGATAAAATGACGGTTGCAATTTTGGAATAATTGTGATATAACTAAACTGTCCCCCCGCCTCGGCAAGCGGCGGGCCCAAAAAACTAACATAACGGAGGATCAAGTATGAAAGCAGTCGTTACAGTCGTGGGCAAGGATCGAACCGGCATCATCGCCAGAGTCAGCGGCTATCTCTATGACAACAATATCAATATCCTGGATATAAGCCAGACGATCATGCAGGACATTTTCACCATGATAACCTTGGTGGACACCACCGAAAGCCCCTTAGATCTGGCGCAGATACAGGCCGGTCTGGCCCAGGTGGGCGAGGACATGGGCGTGTCCGTTTCCGTTCAGCGGGAGGACCTGTTCAATTCCATGCACCGCATCTAAGCCCCGGACGGAAAGGAGAACCTACCGATGCTTAATATAAAGCCCGTTGAAATTATCGAGACTCTGAACATGATAAAGGACGAGCATCTGGACGTCCGCACCATAACCATGGGGATATCTCTCTTTGACTGCGTGAGCGACGATTACCGCCGTGCCGCGGACAAGGTCTATGACAAGATAACCCGCCTTGCGGAGAAGCTTGTCTCCACCGGCGAACAGATAGAGGCCGAGTTCGGCATACCTATTGTGAACAAGCGCATTTCCGTAACGCCCATCTCGCTGATCAGCGCCCCCTGCGGCCACAGCCTTGAGTTTGCCAAGGCCCTTGACAGGGCGGCCAGGGCTACCGGCGTCAACTTCCTCGGCGGGTACAGCGCCCTTGTGGCCAAGGGCTATTCCAAGGCTGACCGGGAGTTCGTGGACTCGATACCCGAAGCTCTCGCCTCCACGGATTTCCTTTGCTCCAGCGTCAATGTGGCCACCACAAAGGCCGGCATAAATATGGACGCCGTGGCCCAGATGGGCCGGGTGATCAAGGATACCGCTCAAGCCACGGCGGATAGGGGCGGCTTCGGCTGCGCAAAGCTGGTGGTTTTCGCAAACGCGGTGGAGGACAATCCCTTCATGGCGGGAGCCTTCCACGGAGCCGGTGAGCCGGAATGTGCCATAAATGTCGGAGTCAGCGGCCCCGGCGTGGTCAAGTGCGCTTTGGAGCGGGTCAAGGGCCAGCCCTTCGGAGTGGTGGCCGAGACCGTGAAAAAGACGGCCTTCAAGATAACCCGCGTGGGTCAGATGGTGGCCGAAGAAGCCAGCCGCCGTCTTGGAGTACCCTTCGGCATAGTGGATCTCTCTCTGGCTCCCACTCCCGCGAGGGGCGACAGCGTCGCTCATATACTGGAGGAAATGGGCCTTGAACAGTGCGGGACTCACGGCACCACAGCGGCGTTGGCCCTGCTCAACGACGCGGTCAAGAAGGGCGGCGTAATGGCCAGCAGCTATGTGGGCGGCCTCAGCGGGGCCTTTATCCCCGTCAGCGAGGACGCGGGCATGATAGCCGCCGCCGAAAGCGGCTGCCTGACCCTTGAAAAGCTGGAGGCCATGACCTGTGTGTGCAGCGTGGGATTGGACATGATAGCCGTTCCCGGCGATACCCCCGCCGAGACTATCAGCGGCATTATCGCCGATGAAATGGCTATCGGCGTGGTCAATACCAAGACCACCGCCGTCCGCGTCATTCCCGCCGTGGGCAAAAAAGTGGGCGAGAGCGTGGAGTTCGGCGGCCTGCTGGGTACCGCTCCCGTAATGCCCGTGAACGGCGCGAGCTGCGCGGACTTTATCGCCCGGGGCGGACGTATACCTGCGCCCATACACAGCCTGAAAAATTAGGGGCTGGGGCTGTAAAAAATGGCGCAGAACGTTCAAGGGCTGGAAGCCTATGATTAAGGTAAATTTTATGTATCGATAAACACGGCAATAAAATCAAAACTATGAATTGATGTTGAAAATCCGCCTTTTTCAAGAAAAAGACGG
>CANQKL010000189.1 GCA_947624455.1 uncultured Clostridia bacterium | reverse complement strand
TTCGATTTTTTAAATCGAAACTTGCGATACCGAGCTTGCGACGACGCAGGTCTGCGCCATTTTTTTACAGCCCCTTTTAACTCACTTTCCGAACTTTTCATTGTACGCAGCCATGGAAGCCTCGATTATTTGCTCGGCCTCGGCCCGGCCCATTATTTCCTTGACGGCGGTCTCCTTGTCCTCCAGGAACTTGTACACCTCGAAGAAGTGGGATATTTCCTTGAATATGTGTTCCGGCAAATCGGAAATGTCCTTATATATGGAATAAGTGGGGTCTTTGAAGGGCAGGGCGATTATTTTTTCATCCACCATGCCGCCGTCTATCATCTTTATAACACCGATGGGATAGCACCGCACCAGCACCAGGCTGTCGATTACCTCCTGACATAGCACCAGCACGTCCAGGGGGTCGTTGTCGCCAGCGTATGTACGGGGGATAAAACCGTAGTTGGCCGGGTAGTGAGTGGAGGTGTAGAGTACCCGGTCAAGGATTATCATGCCGGTGGCCTTGTCCAGCTCGTACTTGTTCTTTCCTCCCTTGCCAATCTCGATCACCGCAAGGAAATCGTCTTTTTTGATGCGCTCCGGCGCAATATCATGCCATACGTTCATTTTCATCATCCTCTCAAATATTTTGGCAAGTGATTTTTTATCAGTCCGTCGGCGGCCTTGCCCCAGCCAAGGGGATACCCCTCCCATGTCAGGGCAGTCCAACCCTTTTCGCCGTCCTTGTTCAGGGCCGCGCCGCAGTAATACTCCTCCGCCTCCCCGCCGTTCAAATCGCAAGAGCGGCGGAAATTCTCCTTTTTCAGAGCCATGCACAGGTGGTGGGCCGGTTCAAACCGCCCCTTTTTGCAGTCGCCTAAATACAGTCCCGGCCGCGGAGCCTTTATCCCTTTTAGCGCGCCGAAGCCCTCGGGCAGCAGGTACAACCGTTCGCCAAAGGCGGCAAAATCGCCGTTCAGCTCGAGGTTGAGATTTTCCCGTTCAAATTGACGGTACAGCGTCAGGTCGGGCTTTCCCGCGTGGGGCTTTCGGTCGAGGCGTTCGCCGCCGCTCTTGATAAATTTTGCGGCAAAGTGGCCCTCACCCTTGCAGGTGTGGGGCATTAGCCGCTTTTGAGCGGTCATTTCCAGCTCGGGGTGGGCGGTCAGCAGCTTTTCGCAGACGCCCTCGTTTTCCTCCTGGGCAAAGGTGCAGGTGGAGTAAACCAGCTCTCCGCCGCCTCGGAGCATTTTTATCGCCGACTGGAGAATATTTAGCTGCCTCACCGCGCAGGAACGGCTGTGTTCCGGACTCCACTCGGCCGCGGCAGCGGGATCACGGCGGAACATTCCCTCGCCGCTGCATGGAGCGTCAACTAAAATTTTGTCGAAAAACAGGGGAAAATCGCCCTCCATTTTTTCCGGCGCCATATTGGTGACGACGGCGTTGGCGACGCCCATACGCTCAATGTTTTCGGTTAGGACGGCGGCGCGTGAGGACACGATCTCATTTGAAACCAGCAGCCCTTGGCCGCCCAGCATGGACGCCAACTGGGTGCTTTTGCCTCCGGGAGCGGCGCACAGATCCAGTACCTTGTCTCCCGGTTCGGGAGCCAGCAGTTCGGCGGCTATCATGGCCGACGGCTCCTGAGAGTATATGAGTCCGGCCCGGCTGCATAAATGGCGGCCCGCCCGTATATCATAATAGAAGCCGCTCTCACACCATTTTACCGGCCCAAGACTGTAGGGAAACAGGGCGAGCGTTTCCTGAACGCCGGACTTAAGGGTGTTGACCCTAAAGCCCCTGACAGGCGGCTTTCCATACTCCGCCAGGAAGGCTGGAAAATCGTCCCCCAGTTCGGTTTTCATTCGGTTCAAAAATTCCTTTGGGAGCATAGTTCACCTCGTTTGCTTCAATAAGTAAACGCTGGTCAGAGCTGGCGCACCGGTCATGGGACGGCTGAGATTTTCGGCGTTTACTCTATACTTATATGATAAACAAAATCCTCGAATTTGTCAACAATTCTTTAATAAATTGATAAATAAAAATAATTTGATTGACATTGGGCCGGTATTCTGTTAAAATAAATAGTGACAAACTGAGTATGATTATATAGATAGAAGGCGATAAAATGAACAATAAGTCTAAAAAGCCAAAAAAACCAATAGTGTTTTATTACCTCATTGCCCTGGCGGTACTGATGGTATTGAACGCCCTTGTTTTTCCCCAGTACCTTAGCAGCAGCATTGAGGAGGTGGACTACGGCACCTTCCTGAAAATGGTGGATGACGGCAGCGTCATCTCAGCGGTAGTGGACGCGGATCAAGTGCGTTTTGAAGTGGTGGACGAGGACGGCCACAAGCGCGTTTATCAGGCCAATATCGTGGCAAATACCGAGTTGTCAGACAAGCTGTATCAGGCCGGGGTAAAGTTCGGTCAGGATCTGCCCAAGGAGATAAATCCCATTTTTTCTTTTATCCTGTCGTGGATACTTCCCATTATAATGCTGGTGTTTATCGGCCAACTGCTAAGCCGTCGCATGGGCGGGATGAACGCCATGAGCTTCGGTAAGTCCGGGGCCAAAATTTACGCCGAGAACGAAACGGGCAAGACCTTTGCCGATGTAGCTGGCGAGGACGAGGCGAAGGATGCGCTCCGTGAAATAGTTGATTTTCTTCACGATCCGAAAAAATACGCCGACATCGGCGCGGCCCTGCCCAAGGGAGCGCTGCTGGTGGGGCCTCCAGGCACAGGTAAGACCTTGCTGGCTAAGGCGGTTGCGGGCGAAGCTAAGGTGCCGTTTTTTTCTATTTCCGGTTCAGAGTTCGTGGAAATGTTCGTAGGCATGGGCGCGGCTAAGGTTCGCGATTTGTTCAAACAAGCCAACGAAAAGGCTCCATGCATCGTGTTCATTGACGAGATCGACACCATTGGCAAAAAGCGCGGCGGAGTGATAGAGGGCGGCAACGACGAGCGTGAGCAGACCCTCAATCAGCTTTTGACCGAGATGGACGGCTTTGACGCCAACAAGGGCGTTGTTATTCTCGCCGCCACTAACCGGCCGGAATCCTTGGACAAGGCGCTTTTACGGCCTGGCCGTTTTGACCGCCGCATCCCGGTAGAGCTTCCCGACCTGGCGGGACGCGAGGCCATTCTTCGGGTTCACGCCAAGGATGTTAAGATGGGGGAATCCATTGATTATAACGCCATTGCCCGAGCGACCTCCGGAGCCAGCGGCGCCGAGCTGGCGAACATTGTAAACGAGGCCGCCCTCCGTGCCGTGCGCTTTGGCCGCAGCGAAGTCAGTCAGGAGGATCTGGAGGAGAGCGTTGAGGTTGTTATCGCCGGATATCAGCGGAAAAACGCATCCATCTCTCGGCACGAGAAGGAGATCGTGGCCTATCACGAGGTTGGACACGCCCTTGTGGCCGCCCGCCAGTCCAATTCCGCCCCAGTCCATAAGATAACCATAATCCCCCGCACCTCCGGAGCCTTGGGCTACACTATGCAAGTGGAGGAGGACGAGCGTTTCCTTATGAGCAAGGATGAGGCTTTTAATAAAATTGCCACCTTTACCGGGGGCCGCGCAGCCGAGGAGCTGATTTTCGGCTCTGTCA
>CANQKL010000188.1 GCA_947624455.1 uncultured Clostridia bacterium | reverse complement strand
AAGCCGAAGGGTCGATTGCGGATTTGTCGATGGCGGAAGCCAGGTACTGGACGAGGGTGAGGATATCCTTGGTGTCAACGTTGCCGCTGCGATCCACGTCGCCGGGCATACGGTTCGCGATATTTACCGCGCCGTTAGTGATGTTGAGGCCCACGTACTCCCGATCCTGATTTACGTTGCCGCCGGTGGGAGTGGTGACGGTAATGGCCGTGGAACCCTGGGGAGCGTCCTTAGCCACGGTGAAGGTCACGTTGACGACGACTCCGGCGCCGGTGAAGTTGGTGGTGTTGGTCCAGAGGGCGGAAACGTAATCGAACCTGCTCATGTCGCCGCCTTGCTGGATGTTGCTGGTAAGGCTGCCCTCTGTGAGGTCTGAGCCAAGCTCTATGTCAGCCGGGGTGAGACGGGACTTGTCAAAGCCGATATTCAGGTGGAAGGCCGCCAGACCGGGGTTCTGAGTAATGCTGATGGGAACGGTCACAGTCCCGCCGGGATAGGCGTTCACTGTGCCTACGCTGACGTTCGCGGTGTACTTGGGGGTATCAGCCTTCTTCCACCGGGCGTAAAGGATCTGGTCGGAGCTGGCGCTGAACACTGTGGACGCGCTGACCATGACTCCGCCGGTTCGGTCGGTATACCAGCCCTCGAAAATGTAGTCGTCGCGGCTGGGTACAGGCAGCTCGCCGTAAGCCTGGTTCTTCCGGACAGTCCTTGTCCGCTGGTCGGCGGGCAGATCCTTGCCGCCGTTTACGTCGAAGGTCACGGTATATGTGGCGTTATTGCCAGGATCGAAGGTCTGCCACTCGCCGTAGCCGGTGCCGTAGGAGTTGATGGCGAAGGCACGGTACAGATAAACCACCGAGGTGCTGGCGCCGTCCAGTCTCAAGCTGTAGGAATTTCCGGCGGTAAAGGTGGAGGCGTCGGCGTAGCCGGTCTGAACCAAGCCTGTGGAGGTGTTCAGCACCTCAAAGCCGAACCTGGTGACTCTGGAGCTGCCGATGGAACTAAGGGTGCCGTAGATAATGTTGCCGGAGCAGGGGTCGGTAGTCACCTTGGGAGCGGTGGTGCTGGGACTCCAGTGAGCGTAAAGGCTGTGGTTGGCGGCAGTCTCGACCTTGGTGTACTCGGTAACAAGAGTGCCCGCGGTGGCCGAGGTGTACCAGCCCACAAAATTGTAGTTGCCGCGGGTGGGAGTGGGCAGCTCACCGTATACCTCGCCCATAGTGACGGATTTGGAGCTTTGGTTAGAGGGCAGGCTGGAGCCGCCGTTTACGTTGAAAGTGACGGTGACAGAGTCCGAGCCGTCCAGGGAGAAGGGCAGCCACTCGCCATAGCCCGTGCCATAGGAGTTGACGGCGAAGGCCCGGTACATATAGACTACCTGGGGGGAGCCGCCGTTAAGGCTGAGGGTATAGGATTTACCGGCGGTAAAGGTGGAGCCGCTGGCATAGCCGGTAAGCAGCCCGCCTGTGGAGGTGTTGATTATCTCAAAGCCGAACTTGGTGACTTTGGAGCTGCCGGCGGAGCTGAGAGTGCCGTATAGCGTGGAGCCGGAATAGGGGTCGGTGGTCACGCGGGGGTAGGAACTTGCGCTCCAGTGGGCGTAAAGGGTATGGCTGGAGGTGTTTTCCACCAAAGTATATTCGGTCACGAGACTGCCGCCGGAGGCGGCGGTGTACCAGCCCGCGAAATCATAGTTACTGCGGGTGGGAGTGGGCAGATAACCGTAAGGCTCACCGGAGACGACGGTTTTGCTCCGATCCGAGGAGGACAGGGTGTTGCCGCCGTTTACGCTAAAGTTTACAGTCACGCTCTGGCCCTCTTTCATCCAGTGGGCGTAAAGGGTGTGGCTGGTGGTGCGGTTCATGACCGTGTCGGAGGTCACTTTTTCGCTGGAGTCGGTTTTTCCGGTGAACCAGCCCAAAAATTTGTAGCCGTTACGGGTGGGAACGGGCAGCTCGCCGTAGGGTTCGCCGTAGGCCAGCTTTTTTGTCCTCTCCGAGGAGGGCAGAGTAGAGCCGCCGTTAGAGTCAAATGTCACCGTATAGGTGGTGGTAGACGAGGTCTTGGCGGTAAATGTCACCCAGTTGCCATAGCCCCTGCCGTAGCTGTTTTCGGCCCAGGCCCTGTAACGGTAGCGGTTGCCGGGGGTTATGGAGCTGCTGCCCAGGTTGCCGTTGAAGGTTCTGTCGCTGGAGGTCACACGGAATTCTCCCCAAGTGAAGCTGTTGGATGTGCCGCTGGTGAGATCCTCAAAGTCAAAGCCCACCGTATAAGTACCGGCGCTGGAGGTAACGGTGCCGGAAAGGGTGACGGAGGACGAGGTAAGGTTCTTTACTGCGTCGGTGGTGATGGTCGGCTCGTTGGAACGGGTCCAGTGAGCGTAGATGGTGTGATTGGAGGTCTTTTCAACTATGGTATCCCAAGTTACCTCTTCTCCGGCGGAGCTGGAGGTGTACCAGCCGTCGAATTTATAGCCGCTGCGGGTGGGGACGGGCAGCTCCCCGTACTCAAAGTTTACCGTGGCTTTGAGACTGGTGGGGGTCACGGTGCCGCTGCTCGGGTTGAGAGTGACGGTAACGGTGCTGGCGGAACCGGCCCGGCGGTTAATGCCCTGGTTGAGGGCGTAGGTATAGGCAGTGGAGTTGGAGGGAGCATAGATGATAAGGCTGTCGCAGTTATCAAAAGCCCCTTCGCCAAAGGTCTTTACGCTGCTGGGTATGTATATTCTTTGCAGGCCGTAGCAGTCGGCGAAGGCGTAGTCGCCTATCTTGGTCACATACTGAGGTATGGCGACATACTCTACGTCAGAGCCGGAAAAGGCGTAATCGCCTATGGTACTGACATTTACGCCGTCGATCTTTTCAGGTATGGCAACGTATCTGCCGCTGCCCAGATAGGCGGTGAGAGTTCTGTCTGAGCTTGAAAATTCATAGTCCGAATAGGTGAGTTCGGCGCTGACGGTCAGCGCGGGCAGCAGAGCTATCAGCATCAGCGCCGCGGTGAAAATGGCCAGCAGCCTTTTTGCTTTGTACATAAAATGTACCTCCCATCATATATTTTCTCCTTATTATATAATAACATAATTTTCGCCGGTTGTCAATCTGTTGAATATTACAAAAATATTAACAAACAATTAAGGGGCTGTAAAAAAATGGCGCAGACCGTTCAAGGGTTAAAAGCCTTAATTTAAGGTAAATTATAGAATTATGTAAGTCAATAAAAATAAAATAATAGAATAATAGTATTAATGTAGAAAATTCGCCCTTACGAGCAAATTTTCTCATTTTATGCCCTTGAACTACAAACGAAAATCACCGCTCGGCGGCGTCGGAGCAAAGCCTGTCTTTGCGACGACATTTCTTCTTGCGAAAAAATGCCGTCGCGTGAAGGCTTGCTCCTCCTTTTCGCAAAAGGTCACGTTCGCGTTGCCTGCTTCGGGCCTAAAGCGGCCCTCGCCGCGGCTTTGGCTCACTAACAACCTTTTGCGAGTTTTATGAGCCAACGAATCCCTCCCCACAAACAACGAAGTTGTTTGTGGGGAAAAGGAGGAACAGCGGCGCGAACCATTGTTCTGATTTTGAAGGAATCAGAACAAGCGA
>CANQKL010000187.1 GCA_947624455.1 uncultured Clostridia bacterium | reverse complement strand
TTGCCGGGTAACATCTATTGTTTCCAAAGGTATGGCTGCCGCGGTCTTATCCAATAGGTCAATTATTTTTTCAACGCAATGCTTTGTGTTCCCCGTTCCGCTTAAATATATCCCAATCATTTTTCTCTCCTATAAGTCCCGATTTGCTATTAAACATTTCAATCGAACATAACCGCATCAGCTAAGTCTTGATTGGTATTTAATATTTCTGGGTCTATAATAGACACCGGAGCATTACTCTTCACAATTTCTGCTCCTGTGACATTCCATCCGCCGTCAGCAGCAGCTTCGTTTGTGTTCATCATTACTTCCATACCGTTATACGTAAATCTTAACCAACCTTCTGCAGTTATCGTATCTTCTCCGAAGTACTCATAATCTTCGACGCCAATCAATGAGAAGAAATTTTGAAAGGACATACCATCTTCCATGTCTGGAAAAAGAACGTTTGCTGTTGTGATAAAACCGGCGCATTTTAACTGGTCTTCACATTCGCTCATAGCCTTTTCAAAATCACCGCTCTGTCCTCCAAAAAAGTAGTAAACATATTCCGCCTCCGATTCCCCAAAACATGCGGCAGCGCTATCTGGGAATCCATCTAAACTTACAATAAATTCACCTTCAGGATGCTCATTTTTTAATTCAGTAAGTGTTTTTCCAATGTTATTAAAAAATTCTGGTAGTGATGCCATTCCTTCATTTTTCTCCACACTCGCACATCCTGTTAGGAGAAAAGCAAAAGTAATTATAACCAATACGATTTTTTTCACAACGATACCTTCTTTCAACCTTATTCGTATAGACGACCTGCTGTCAAGTATAAATAGGGGATTTTTGCTGCGAATCAAGCCCATTTTTAATTTTCCATACGCTACATTACGTCCACAGTGTGGTAATAAACATGGGACTTGAGTCCTTGGCCTTTTCAAACCCGCAAGCTTCGTAAAAGCCCACTTCGTCATTGTAAGCAACAATGACGATACGCAGGTAATCTTGATAGGCTTCTTTCATTTTTTCCACAAGCCGCTTGCCGATCCCAATTCCCTGATATGCGGGATTCACCAAAAGATAGTGAATATAGGCTGTCATAATTCCATCGTCCATGGCGCAAATCAGCCCAATCAGCTTATCGCCGTCCCATGCGGTATAGACAGTCTTAAAATTTTTCATGGCCACAACCAGCTTGTCCGGAAAGTGGCCCGACGACCACTCCACGGATAAGAACAATTCTTCCAATTCCTTTGCGCTAAAATCGTGGGTGTCTTCGTAAGTAATCGACATGAATTTCATCTCCTTTTCGGTTTATACAAACGCTTTTACACAATAGGTTGTACCCCAGTAATGGAACACTTCGACTTTTGAAAAGCCCGCCGCTTTCAGTACAGCTATTTCATGCTCCACAGTAAGCGGTGTGTCATAATGGTAAAAGGCATCGTCAACGATACCTTGTTCTTTTTTTAATGTATAAAGCCGTTCGAAATATTCCCGCTCCAATGCTTCGCTTTCCGCAAAATAATCTGTAAGGATAAAATATCCTTCGGGTTTCAAAGCTGTATGTAGTTTTTGATAAAGCGACAGTTTAGCGTCAGCGGCAAAGTGATGAAGGGATTCCACTGAAACAGCGGCGTCGAAGCGGTTCGCTTCAAAAGGAACATCGAAATAAGAGCCGCAAATCAGTTTGATTTTGCGGCCTTTGAATTTCCGCTTTAACGCTGCCAGCATATCCGGCGACAAATCAATCCCCACCACCGACGCTTCTACGTTCAGGGCGAAGTAGTATTCAAGTTCAAGCCCGGTGCCGCAGCCCAAATCAAGTACGTTGGCTCCGGGTTTCATAGGCAGAAGCGCCGCCGTATAGGGATAGAAATTTTTTGCGCCTTCAAGCTCGGTCAGCATATGTTCATCGTAACCCTCGAGACGATTTTTGAAAAAATCGTTCATTTTTTCCAACATGAATTTTGCTCCTTTATGTCTGAACAGGGATAGCTTAAATTTTTTTGCTTCTTTGGTACTTATCAATTTTAGTAAATCCAAACGGAAATTTATGGTTTTCTTGCAAGTTGTAAATCAATGGTATCATATACTGTAATTGAACCGCCGTAACTGTTTATTACATCCTCAATTTTTGAGAAAAATTCCATTCTTATATTTTCCGTAATTGCAATATGGTCAGAATATGTTCCGAGCAACGCGCAATATTCACTTGCGGAAAAAGTACGTGTTCTGTGAAACAAGGCGTATTTTATATCTGCGAAGCCGTATTTTTCTGCGATTTTTGCAATTTGGGCAGCCTGCTCCACGGTATACTCTACCCGCGATTTTGGTTTTTTGTTATGGTAATATTCACCGTAAATACTTTGAATTTCCTCGAAAAGAGGCAAATTGTCTTTAGCCGGATAAGGATGATTTGCAAATCTCACAAACACTCCGCCGCTTTTCAGCATTGAAAACACTTTTTCATATCCGATACTCTCAGTAATCCAATGAAATGCGGTCGCGGAATATACCAAATCATATTTATTATTCTCGAAAAGCGTGTTTTCAAATTTGTTTGTCAAAACAGAGAAATTCGGATATTTTTTAAACTTTTCCTCGCACAATTCAGAAAATTCCTTGCCGTATTCGACTGCGGTCACATTGCATCCGGTCTTTAAAATCGGCAACGTTGCCTGACCGCCGCCAATTCCTACTTCGACAGCACAACAGGTCTCGTTGAGAGAGATATAATTAAATATCATTTCATAGAGATCATCAGGATACGAAGGGCGAAACTTATCATAAGCAGAAGCCACTGTATCAAATGTCCATTCTAAACCTTTTGTTTCCGACATGGTATTGCTCCTATAAATTCCCGATTCTATCAATTCGTTTTGTTTCAAAATGATTTTACCACATACCGCCAACTTTTTCAATACAGTTTATATTATAATATACATTTTTGCATTTACCGTTTTCCGCTATAAATTTCAAATTGTTATTCGACATTATTGCATTTGTTTGCAGCCTGTGATATAATTAATCCATAGGAAAAGGAACTGACAAATGACAAAAGGGAAAAAGGGGAGAGTCACGCTATATGGAATATATTCAAACAGAATTTATGCAGATAGAAAGTCAATGGCCCCAGTTTGACGTAATTATTCGCTTTGAACAGCCGGCTGAAGAGCTTTTTCGTGAAATGATTTACAAGATTGCCATGGCAACAGGGAACACCACATGGCTGGACAGCGGTCAGCCGCCCCATGTTTCAATGGGGATTTTTGACATTGTGGACGAAAGTGACCCAATTACGGTTATGGAAGGCGTTATGCGCAGTTTGCAGTCTATTTCTATGACGTTTGACGTTATCGGGGCGTTTATGCCGAGAACACTTATTGTAAATCCTATAGTGACGGATGAGATTATTGCAATGAGCAAGGCAATTCATATGGTGGCCGATCAGGTGTTTGTTCCGGCAAGGCAGTATGTTTACGGCGCATGGGTGCCTCATCTTACGCTGGCCACGGAATTGACGCATGAAGAGCTGGCACAGGCATTTTATACCGCCGGTTTGGGTTGGAGTCCTGTTTCCGCCCGAGCTGTAAGCGTTTCCCTGGTGCATCATTTCCCATATACAGAAGATCTTGTTGTGC
>CANQKL010000186.1 GCA_947624455.1 uncultured Clostridia bacterium | reverse complement strand
ATTGTGTTCATTGCCCCATACCTCCTACTACGGTTTAACAAAAAATCCGGCATATGCCGGATTTTTACCGTCGATCAAAGATCGTCCACATCCTGAGTTGGAACCTCGCCGGGGTCGTCGGGATTGCCCGTCCAGCTTCCCAGAGGATCGGTGGCCAGATTGTCCTCGCTGACAAAGGCTTGAGCCGCCTCTTTGGCCTTGGCAGGATTGTCCGACTTTCGGAGAGCTTCCTTCTCCTTGTTAGCTTCCTTATTAGATTTCATTTGAGTTCCTCACTTTGCGCCTTGGCGACTACCCGCATATTGGGGTAGATCTTCTTAAGAACCTCATCGTTGAATCGAAGGTCCAGCCATTCCTCCACAGCAGATGTCGGCGGAAGCTCTCGCCTCCGGCCTGTCTGACGTTTTACTGCCATATAACTGAGCTGCATATTCAGAATGAAAAACACGGCCAGCAGTGCGGTAGTCACCGCTACGCCGGGGACCTTCGACAACAGCGACGAGAGGGCGGGGTTCACGTACCTTATCAGAAGTATTCCCATCAGGCCCCAGAACACGCAGAAGAGGAGGTGGGTCCTTCCGCCAATGCTCAGGAACCCATCGCCATAATCCCAGGACACGGTGCCAAAGACCTTTTCCTGGAAATATGAGCAGAGGTATTCGTAAACCCCGCCCACGACTGCGCTGACAAAGAAGATCTTGGTAACAGAGCTGTTTTTACTTATTATTAATGTCAGTATAACGGCTCCCAGTCCGTACACCTGACTGAACGGGCCGAAAACCAGCCCTTGCCGGGACTCCAGCACATGGTTCACTCCCAGGCACCAGAGAGTCTCGACCAAATATCCGGCTACCGAACCCACGGTAAAAACAGAAACCAAGAACTCCATAAATCATCCGCCCTTCGCCGTTTATGATGCGCCGGAGGGAGCAATTTTATACACGCCAAAAATAATATATTTTAGCGGCTCACTTTACATTTTGTGACAAAAAAAGTTTTCAAGTTTAAGTTTCACGGAATTTTTTATGCAATTTGCACAATTTGTTCTCGGCAAAATTGTAAACATTTTGGCGCAAGCGGCTTAAAAAAATAATTGCATTTTGGCTTTACCTGTGCTATAATAATCATTGTTGAAAATGTGCTTGTAGCTCAGTTGGATAGAGTACATGGCTACGAACCATGGGGTCGGGGGTTCGAATCCCTTCAAGCACGCCATAAACCAAATACAACAAGGTAGTATCTCTGATACTACCTTGTTGTATCTAACGTGGGAGGCGCGCTATGCCAGCCTTTAAAATAAGCGAAAAATACATATCCGTCCCCATCAGCTTTGTGACTGAACACATGGCCGGCGCTCACGGAGCCTACGTCAAGGTCTATCTTTACGGGTTAGCCGCCGCCGAGCTGGGATTGGAGGCCGACAATCAGGCCGTGGCCGAGAGCCTTAAGATTCTGGTGGCCGACGTGGAAAACGCCTGGAAGTACTGGGCCGAAAGGGGTCTGCTGACCATAAGCGACGAGGGCATAATATACGGGGATCGCCAAGGCGCGGCGGAAGCCGCCCGTAAGGAGCTGCAAACGGCGGCTCCGCCCCAGGTGACGCCGGAGGACATCGCCAACGCCATGAAGCTTGATCCCGGCATGAAGGACACCATCGACGCGGTAGAGCGGCTCATGGGCAAGCCTTTGACCCGCAGGGAGATCACCTCCATATACAACCTCATGGACTGGTACGCCATGGAAAAGGACGTAGTGGTAATGCTGTTCGAATACTGCGTTTCCATGGACAAGCGGGGCTTCGCCTATATCGAGAAGGTGGCCCAGAGCTGGAACGATCAGGGCATAAACGACGTAAAAAGCGCCGAGGCCGTTATAAAGCGGGCCACAGCGGAGAAAAAGTTCCAAAACGAGTGCCGCAGACTTTTTGGGCTGGAACGGGCCTTCACCCCCTCGGAGATAAAGTACATAAATTCCTGGCACACGGACATGGGCTTTTCCAAGGCCATGATCTCCCAAGCCTACGAGGTGACTGTGAAAAACACCGGCAAGCTGGCCTTTGCCTATATGAATAAGGTTCTCTCCAGTTGGAAGCAAAAGGGGATAAAAACCCCCGAAAAGATCAAAGAGGCAGAAAAGAAGGCCGCTCAGGGTACAAAAATAGACGACATCGAGCTGATAGAGCTGCGACGGCGGCTTAAGCTGGACGACGCCAAGGGGTGAGGAAAGTGATAAACATTAAAGGCCGGGCGGCTGAGATAGCGGCCCAGCGACAACAGCTGCGCCGAGAGAGGCTGGAAAAGCGGCAGGAGGAGATATTCGCCCGCTTTCCCAGGATAAAAGAGATAGAAACCGCCCTGGACCGCACGGGACTCAGCCTTATGTCCAGGGTTGCCGAGGGCGCAATGACCCCCGAGGCCGCCGTCGATGAGATCATGGCCGAAAATAGGGACTGCGTCCGGGAGCGGACAGAGCTGCTGACCGGCGCTGGCTACGCCGCTGACTATCTGGAGGACAAGCCCATATGCGCCCGCTGCGGTGACAGTTGCTTTGTTCAGGGCAGGCCCTGCTCCTGCGTGCTGACCGAGCTGGATCGGGAGCTTGCCGCCGAGGCTAACCTGTCGGAGAAGCTGGCGGCTCAAACCTTCAAAAGCTTCCGGCTGGACTGTTACAGCGAACTGGCCGACCCGACTATAGGAATTTCTCCGCGTGAGAATATGCGCTCGATTCTCGGTATCTGCGAAAAATTTGTGGAAAACTTCGGCTCCTCGGAGGAGAACCTGTTCTTCACGGGGGGCTGCGGATTGGGAAAGACCTACCTTTCCTCGGCCATAGCCAACGAGCTGCTGAGCCGGGGCGAGGATGTGCTTTATGTCAGCGCCAATTCCCTTTTCCCCATTTTGGAGGATCTGCATTTCAACCGCGATGTGTCCGAAAACCGCCGTTATCTGGTGGATCACGTCCTCAGCGCCCGGCTGCTTATATTGGACGATCTGGGTTCGGAGTTCGTGACGCCCTTCACCTCGGCGGAGCTGTTCCGCATAGTCAACAACCGCCTGCTCCAGGGGGAACAGACCGTCATTTCCACCAATCTCAGCATCGACGATACGCAGAGGCGTTACTCATCCCGGCTCTATTCCCGTCTAATAGGGGGATACACCATAATAAAATTCTTCGGCGATGACATTCGCTGGAAGCTGAAGAACGCATAGGAGGGAGTTTATGTCTGAAATTCTGGAAAAGCATATAGATAAGCTGGGTACAGTCCTGCTGCTGTTCAAGGCCAATCCGCCCAAGGCCGCCCGTGAGCTGGAGGCGGAAAAGTCCGCGCTTGAAGCCGATCAAGCCGGGGCCGACGAGATAACCGCCGCCGCCCTGTACAACAGTCTGGCCACCATACGCACCTGTCCGGAGCAGATCCGCCCTACGGGTCAGCTCATAGCGGCAATTTCCGACGCCCGAGACGAGCTGAGGATAATAAACGAAATGTAATAAAACAAAGGGGCTGAAAAAAATGGCGCAGACCGTTCAAGGGCTGAAAACCTTTATTTAAGCCAAATTTAAGTGCTGTTAAACCCGTCGATAAAATCAAATTTGTGAATTGATGTAGAAAAACCGCCTTTTTACGAGAAAAAGACGGTTTTTCTTTTATTTTATGCCCTTGAAC
>CANQKL010000185.1 GCA_947624455.1 uncultured Clostridia bacterium | reverse complement strand
CTACCTTTATATCTGGCTCCCGCTTTGGGGCGGAGCGATGCTCCTGCCAAAAGAAATACCGGCAGGAGCAAAGCCGCTGGTTTATATGACGCTTTCCGCCGCTCACGGCTTCCTGTACGGGACGCTGTATGCCCCCGCCCAGGCCGTTCTTTTTGGACTGAGTTTTAAGGGCATGATCGCGTGGATAATCGCCGGGCTGCCCTTCGATTTTATTCACGGCGTCAGTAATTTCATATGCGGCGTTCTTATATGCCCGCTAATTGCTGTACTGCGTCGGACCGGACAGATAAAAATGGGGCTGTAAAAAATGGCGCAGACCGTCCAAGGGCTGAAAATTTTTATTTAAGCCAAATTTATGTATTGATAAACACGGCGATAAAATCAAATTTGTGAATTGATGTGGAAAAACCGCCTTTTTACTAGAAAAAGACGGTTTTTCTTTTTTATGCCCTTGAACTACGAACGAAAATCACCGCTCGGCGGCGTCGGAGCAAAGCCTGTCTTTGCTCCGACGCTTTTTCTTACGAAAAAATGTCGTCGCGCGAAGGCTTGCTCCTCCTTTTCGCAAAAGGTCACGTTCGCGTCGCCTGCTTCGGGCCTAAAACGGCCCTCGCTGCGGCTTTGGCTCACTAACAACCTTTTGCGAGTTTTATGTGCCAACGCCCCACAAACAACGAAGTTGTTTGTGGGGAAAAGGAGGAACAGCGGCGCGAGCCATTGTTCTGATTTTGAAGAAATCGGAACAAGCGATGCAACGCTTGTTCCGACGCTGTTCTGCACGATTTTTTTTTGACAGCCCCTCGTGCCTCCAGATTACATAGTGAGTTATTAGTTTTCACAGTCACACTCTTCATCCAGGATTTTAATATTTCTCAGCAGTACAGCCTTTCCCCTCCAGGCAAAGGCATAGCGTCCGTATTTTTCACGGAAGGCCCTGTTGCTCAGTCCTTCCAGCATATCCGCCGTAAGGGAGGTTATCCTGTCCGTGGTAAATTCCGGCATGGGGGAGAAGGCTATATCGTTATGGGGACAAACCTTTTGACATATATCGCAGCCAAAGACATATCCGGCCTTTTTTATAAGGGATCTTTCCGCTCCGGTGAGATCCCCTTTTTTCTGGGTAAGAGCCGAAACGCAGCGTTCCTTATTAAAGCCGCTGCTCAAAGCTCCTCCCGGACAAGCCGAGACGCAGCGTCCGCAGCTGAGGCAAGCTCCGTCCATCGGCTTGTCCGGCTCGAGCTTTAGGTCAGTCAGCACATAGCCGATGAAAAAGTAGCTGCCAAGCCTGGGATTTATCAATAAACTATTTTTGCCGTAAAACCCAAGTCCGGCGTGATAAGCAAGATCCTTGTCGATTTCCGGCCCGATGTCGGCGTAACCCGCCGCCTCCGCCGCGCCGTTGGCTAATAAATAATTGCTCAGCAGATTGAGCTTGTCCCGCAAAATACAGTGATAATCCAGGGAATAGGCATATACCGACAGGTTGCCGGGGAAATATCCCGAAAAGTAGGGGAAAAGGCAGACGACCGCGGTCTTATCCCTGAACTCGGTAAAGCCGACCTCGTTTATCCCCAATCCCGCGGCAAAGCTTCTGATCCTATCCTTCATTTTCGCGCCTCACAAACAAACCGAGCTTTTCCTTGAGACCGGTGTAACGCCGGGAACGATAGTTGTTGCGGACCATATGGACCAGCGCCTCATGAGAACCTACCAAAACTACCATCTCCATAGCCCTTGTAATAGCTGTGTACAGTAGATTCCTTGTCATAAGCAGGGGCATGAAGTGGCAAACGGGTATTACGATCACCCGAAATTCACAGCCCTGACTTTTATGGACAGTGAGAGCATACGCCAATTCCAGCATATCCAAGGCGGCAAAAGGATATTTGACACGTTTGCCATCGTCAAACTCAACTGTCAGCGTCCTTTCATCGGGATCGATATTATCGACTATGCCGACGTCTCCATTAAATATACCCATTCCTTCAGTCCCATCGTCGGCTGTCCAGCTCACCTTGTAGTCGTTTTTAGTTTGTATTACCTTGTCCCCCTCGCGGAAAACCGTACTCCCGCGCTTATGCTCCAGCTTTTTGGGGGATGGGGGATTTAACCGTTCCTGTAACATGGCGTTGAGGCTTATCGTTCCCGCCGTCCCTTTTTTCGAGGGGGATAAAACCTGAATATCCGCCATCCGATCATAGCCGTAGGCTTTAGGAAGCCGCTTTTCCACCAAATCGAGTATGACGTCTGCGGCGGACTGGTGGTCAGGGCGGCTCATAAAGAAGAAGTCGGCGCTGCGGTTGGTCAGGTCTGGCATTTCTCCTTTGTTGATACGGTGGGCGTTCACGACTATGCGGCTTTCCTCCGCCTGACGGAATACTGTTTTCAGCCGCACAGTGGGAATAAGTCCGCTGTCGATCATATCGCTGAGAACGTTGCCCGCGCCCACAGACGGCAGCTGATCCACGTCTCCGGCCATAATTATACCCGCCCCTCGTTTCATAGCTTTGAGCAGAGCTTCGAGAAGTTGGAGATCCACCATGCTCATCTCGTCAACGATCACATAATCAGCTTCAAGGGGATTGGTTTCGTTGCGGGAAAAGGTCTGGCTGTCGCCGTCGATGTCGCCGCCGACCTCCAACAATCTGTGGGTGGTCTTGGCCTCGTGTCCGCCGGATTCCTCAAGCCGCTTTGCGGCTTTGCCTGTTGGCGCGCAGAGAGCCACGTCCAGCCCGCGTCGGGCCATGATATAAAGTACTCCGCGCATTATAGTGGTTTTACCGGTTCCCGGGCCGCCGGTAACAATCAAAATCTTTTTTGTATTCGCCGTTATTATTGCCTGTCTTTGCTCACCTGAGAGAGTTATACTGCTGTTGTTCGAAAATTCCTCCAGCAGACGTTCGATCGTTTCATCCTCCGTCTTTGCCCTTGACAGCGAAGCGAGACGGTTTGCCGCCGACAGCTCCATATTGTAAAAGGAGGGTAAATATACAAAATCCTTCTCGGCTATTAACCCGCCTTTTAATATACATTCGCCATAGCAGTCCCGGACAGTGTCAAGTCCGCAGTCCAGCAGCTTTGAGCAATAGCTCAGCAATTCGCTGGCGGGATAGCAGGTGTGGCCGTTTAAAGCCGCCTCGCTCATTGCATAACGCAGGCCGCTCATAATACGGCTCCTACTGTCAAATGGCAGCCCGAGACTGACGGCTATTTTGTCGCACATCTTGAAGCCCATGCCCTGTATACTGTCGCAGAGTGCATACGGATTTTGCCGGACTATACTTATGGAATCGGAGCCAAATTTATTGTACACCTTTATGGCGAGGGCCGGTGAAATACCAAAATTTTGAAAAAACATAACAGTTTCAGCCGTATCCTGGCGCAGAATAAAGGCTTCGTTGATAGCGGAAGCTTTGGCGGCGCTGATTCCTTTTATGACCGTAAGCCTCTGGGGATCGGTTTTTATGATGTTGAGACTGTCCTCGCCGAACTTGTCCACTATTTTTCGGGCGGTTGAAGGGCCGATGCCGCTGACCGCGCCGGAAGCAAGATAAGTATAAATAGAATTTAGGCTGCGCGGCAATATATGTTCAAGGCTTTCGACCTTGAGCTGCTGGCCGTATTCAGCGTGATTTATCCACACGCCGGTAGCGCGTATAGTTTCGC
>CANQKL010000184.1 GCA_947624455.1 uncultured Clostridia bacterium | reverse complement strand
GGAGCGTATCTCCGACCACTGCAGCAATGTGGGCATATCCATCGAGCAGCTTGGCAATATTGACAGCGACATAGACGCCCATAAGTATGTGCGCCATTTGCGCAACCAGAACGCCGAGCTTTACGACGCCCTTTACAGCGAGTATCAGTCAAGGTTCGCGCTGGAATAACGCATAAATAAGCCTGATATTGGAAAAGCTTCTCTTCGGGGAAGCTTTTTCTTTAATCGGAAATGAGAAAGGCGGTGCGGAGGCCCATGTCACTTTTGTACGGCGCGCTCATCGGCGCGATAAACGGTTTTTTTGCCTCGGGCGGAGGAATAGCGGCGGTGCTGATACTTGAGAAATTTATGCGTCTGGAGGCAAAGAAAGCCCATGCCACGGCAATAGCCATAATACTCCCCCTGTCGCTGGCGTCGCTGATAGTATACGGGGTAAAAGGCTATATCGACTGGCCGCTGATAATCAAAGCCTCCGTCGGCGGCACGGTCGGAGCGGTCGTTGGGGCAAGGCTGCTGAACAAGCTGCCGAAGAAGTATATTAAGATCGGCTTTGGCGCGGTAATGATCTTTGCCGGAGCGAGAATGTTATTTAATTAGTACAATGCTCTCGATGGATTATTTTGCGAAAGGTCGTGCATAGGATGTTGGTCATAATCTACGGTTTTCTTTCCGGCGTACTCAGCGGCATGGGCGTGGGAGGTGGAATGATACTTATACCGGCCCTCACTCTCCTTGAGGGAGTGGGACAGCACGCCGCTCAGACCGTTAACCTGTTCTATTTTATACCTACCGCGCTGGCGGCTCTTGCGGTGCATATCAAGAACAAAAATGTCGAGATAGGCCCCGCCCTGAAAATGGCGGCAGCGGGGCTGATTTTTGCCCTTGCCGGGGCGTGGGCGGCCTCGGCCGTCAGCGACGACTGGCTGCGCAGAGCTTTCGGCGGATTCATATGCTTCTTTGGACTTCGTGAAATTTATCACGGTTTTCGTGATAAAAAAATCAAATAATAATATTGACAAATTTGTAAAAATAACATATAATACTTTATATGTTATTTTTAGGAGGCAAAAAATATGTCCAGAGTCTATAATTTTTCCGCGGGTCCCAGTATGCTCCCCCTGCCAGTCCTTGAAAAGGCCCAGGCCGAGCTTCTCGATCAGGGCGGCAGCGGCCAAAGCGTAATGGAGATGAGCCACCGCAGCAAGGAATTTGATGTGATCATCAAAGAGGCTGAGGCGCTTCTTCGCGAGCTTATGGAGATCCCCGACAACTACAAGGTAATGTTCCTTCAGGGCGGCGCGTCCACTCAGTTCGCCATGATCCCCCTGAACTTCCTGAACGGCAGCGGCAAGTGCGACTGCGTGATTACCGGTCAGTGGTCCAAAAAGGCTGCCAGCGAGTTTGAAAAGTACGGCAAGGTAAACCGCGTGGCTTCGAGTGCGGATAAGACCTTCTCTTACATCCCCGACCTCGATCCCGCTACATTTGACCCCGAAGCCGATTTCTTCCACATCACATACAACAACACTATTTACGGCACACGCTACACTGAGCTGCCCGACACCGGCAACGTACCCCTGATAGCCGATATTTCTTCCTGCATCCTTTCCCAGAAGATAGACGTTTCCAAGTTCGGTATGCTCTATGCCGGCGCTCAGAAGAACGTGGCCCCCGCCGGCGTGACCATCGTCATTGTTCGGGAGGATCTTCTTGGCAAGCAGCGTGACATCACCCCCACCATGCTCAACTACCAGATCATGGCCGACAACGGCTCTCTCTACAATACCCCTCCCTGCTGGTGCATCTATATCTGCAAGCTGGTTCTTGAGTGGTTAAAGGAAATGGGCGGCATCGAGGCCATGGAAAAAATCAACGTTGAGAAAGCGAAGATCCTCTATGACTTCCTTGACAGCTCCGAGCTATTCAAGGGTACGGTCGTTCCAAAGGATCGCTCTCTCATGAACGTTCCCTTTGTCACCGGCAATGAGGAGCTTGACGCTAAGTTCGTAAAAGAAGCCAAGGCCGCGGGCTTTGTGAACATCAAGGGACACCGCACCGTGGGCGGTATGCGCGCCAGCATCTACAACGCCATGCCTGTCGAGGGCGTAAAGGCTCTTGTGGAATTCATGAAGAAATTTGAAGCTGAGAATAAGTAAGGAGCAGAGCAACCATGTATAATCTCTTAACTCTCAATAAAATAGCCGCTTGCGGCCTTAACAACTTCGACAAGACAAAATACGCCGTCAGCGGCGAGTGCGATAATCCCGACTGCATAATCCTGCGGAGCTTTTCCATGCACGAGATGGAGCTTCCCGAGAACCTTAAAGCCGTGGCCCGGGCGGGCGCGGGCGTGAACAATATTCCCATTGACAAATGCACCGAGAAGGGAATAGTTGTGTTCAACACCCCCGGCGCCAACGCCAACGCCGTTAAGGAGCTGACCATCGCCGGCCTTCTGCTGGCTTCCAGAAAAATAGTTGACGGCGTCAACTGGGCCCAGACCCTTAAGGGCGAGGGCGACGCCGTAGGCAAGCTTGTGGAAAAAGGCAAGAGCAATTTTGCGGGCTGCGAGATAAAGGGCAAGACCCTGGCTGTAATCGGTCTGGGCGCGATCGGCGTACTCGTTGCCAACGCCGCCAATTCCCTGGGCATGAAGGTTGTGGGCTATGACCCCTATGTTTCCGTTAAGTCCGCCCTCAGCCTCAACAGCCACGTCACCATCGCCAAGGAGATAAAGGACGCCCTTTCCGAGGCCGACTATATCACCCTTCACCTGCCCCTGCTTCCTGATACTAAGGGTATGATGAACGCCGATATGTTCAAGTCCGCTGTAAAGAAAGGGGCTAAGCTCCTGAACTTCTCTCGCGGCGGCCTGGTTGACAACGCGGCTCTCAAGTCCGCCCTCGAGGTTGGCCTTATATCCGTTTATGTAACCGACTTCCCCGACGCGGAGGTTCTTGAAATGGAGAATGTTATCGCCATTCCTCATTTGGGCGCTTCCTCCGAGGAAAGCGAGGATAACTGTGCCGTAATGGCCGCTCAGCAGCTCATTGACTTCATGGAGAACGGAAATATCGTAAATTCCGTAAACTTCCCCGCCTGTGAGCTGGCGCGCAGCACCGGAGAGCGCGTCACTATCCTCCACAAGAACGTGCCTAATATGCTGTCTCAGTTCAGCAACGCCTTTGCTTCCAAGGGCATCAACATTGAGAACATGGTGGATAAGAGCAAGGGCGATACCGCCTATGCCATCATGGACGTGTCTGGCGACGCCGACGCGGCGGCTCAGGAGATAGCCGGCCTTGACGGAGTTATAAAGGTAAGAGTAATTAAATAACAAACTTGGGCTGTAATAAAACCAATTGGCGGAAATAAAATAATGAATTGATGTGGAAAATCCGCCTCTCACAGGCGGATTTTCTTAATTATGCCTTTGAACCCGTGAAGAAGATCGCCGCTCGACCCTCATTCGTGCTGCGAACTGGTCATCGTCCGTTCTACGCCGGTTCCCCGCCTGCCCCAGTGAAAACATCGAAAGGAAATCAAATGAACAAGCTTAAAATCCGCCGGGCGGAGCCGAAGGATATGCCCCGCCTGGTCGATCTTCTCAATCAGGTGCTGACGGTCCACCATAATGGCCGTCCCGATCTGTTCAAGGCGGATTGCCGCAAGTACACGGATCCGG
>CANQKL010000183.1 GCA_947624455.1 uncultured Clostridia bacterium | reverse complement strand
CTCACCGGCGGGGCAAAGACCGGCGATTACGCGGCCATCACGGCTACCGCAAAGGAGTTTGTCCGCAAGGTCAAGGAGGCCAGAGGACTTTGATCTGACAGTCAAAACCACCGGTAGTGCCGGTGGTTTTGCGAATTATATTTGGAGGTTGAAAGATGAAGCCAAAGGTTTATTTTTCCAGAACTATTACCCCCGAAAAGGTGTTGGAGCTGTACCGTCTCCTCAACAAGGAGCTGCCCGGCAGAGTGGCGGTAAAGGTTCATTCCGGAGAGGCCGGAAATCAAAACTTCCTTCGTCCGGATTTTTGGCGGCCGGTAGTGGATTTTGTCAAGGGTACCGCCGTGGAATGTAACACCGCCTATGAAGGGGAGAGGGACACCACCGAGAAGCACCTTCGGACGCTTACCTTCCACGGGTGGAACGAGTTCTATCCCTTTGACCTGCTGGACGCGGAAGGCCCGGATATGGAACTGGCAATCCCCGGCGGCAAGGTGATAAAAAAGAATTTTGTAGGAAAAAATCTGGCAAATTACGATTCCTTCCTTGTGTTGTCCCACTTTAAGGGCCACCCAATGGGCGGCTTTGGCGGGGCGCTTAAACAGTTGTCCATCGGCACGGCGTCCTCCTTTGGCAAGGCATATATCCACGGAGCGGGCGAACCGGAGAAGATATGGTCATCGGATCACGATTCCTTCCTGGAGTCTATGGCTGACGCGGCGTCCTCGGTCGTGGAATATTTCAAGGGCAATGCCGCCTATATCAACGTCATGAAGAATATGTCTGTGGACTGCGATTGCTGCGCCGTGGCCGAGGATCCCTGTATGGCCGATATCGGCGTTTTGGCCTCCCTTGACCCAATAGCCATTGATCAGGCGTGCCTGGATCTGGTTTACGCCGCCAAGGACGATCCCGGACAGGCTCACCTTCTGGAGCGCATCGAGAGCCGCCATGGCGTTCACACCATAGAGGCCGCCGCCGAGCTGGGCTTTGGCAGTCGGGAGTACGAGTTGGTCGAAGTAAAATAAAAAAATTTAAAAATTTTTTCAAAAAGCGGGAACTTTTTCGCGGTTTTTGCGTCTAATCTATATAACTTATAGAAGGAGGCATTTGCCGTGAAAAAGTTTTTTGCATTAATTATCAGTCTGTCCCTTGCGATGAGCCTTGCCGTCCCGTCATTTGGCGCGGAGCCGGACAGGGCCGTGACCGTCGCGCTGCCAGCCTTTCCGGTGATCCTTAACGGAGCGGTCTTTGATTCCGGCGCGGAGGAGTATCCTATGCTCGTGTATAAGGATGTTACCTATCTGCCCATGACATACGGAGTCAACAGCTTTATGGGCCTGAAAACCGACGTCGGCCCATGGGTGTCGGGTCTGGTCGCGGCCGTGACCAACGGTGACAAAACCGCCGCCGCGCTTGTCCCCTACCCGGCCAAAAGCGGAAACGGCGGAAAATTGACGGCCCATATACAGGACTGCACGGTCTACCTCAGCAGCAACACCGGCGTGAAAAATTTTGAAATGGAATACCCGCTGCTGACCTTCCGGGACGTAACCTATCTGCCCCTGACCGCCGAGGTGTGTCAGACGCTGGACTGGGAAATCGGCTTTGATGCGGAAACCGGCCTGAGCGTGGACAGTACAGGCGCTTTTTGTCCAAGCTGGAGCAGTCCCCAGAGCCGTGGTATAAACGCCGCTTGGACACAGGTTGTGGAATATGTGGTCTGCGATGATCTCTATGTGGGCTATCGGCCATACGGCGGCTTGACCGACAGCTCCGACGGCGACGGGGAGACCTTCCTCACCTACCGCTTCAAGGATGGGGAGGAAAAGACAGTCAGCCTCAATATGTTCAGTAAATATGGCAAACACATCAGGTTCCCATATATCGACAGCCTGCCGGAGGAGGAGCGTCCGTACATCAGACTGCCCGGCGCAAACGAAATGCCAAAGACATACCTTCTCTATCTGCGCTGCATTATCGACGAAGTAGAGTACGACGCTGTGATAGGCTTTTACAAAGACTCGTCGCCGTGGCTTATAAGGTGCGAAAAGACGCCGGAAAAACCGACCGTGACCGTGCCGTCCTTCCCCGTGACCCTCAACGGTCAGGCCGTGGAACCGGGGGAGGGGGAATATCCTCTGCTTCTCTACAAGGACGTGATCTACCTACCCATGAACCGGGAATACGACAGTTTTCTGGGACTTAACAGCGAGTGCGGTTACTATATGAACGAGCTGACCGCCGCCGTGACCAACGGCGAGATAACTTCACAGAAGCTGGAGATCGCCCCTTCCGACGCTGACAACAGCGGGACGTTCACGGCGGAGATCATGGACTACGCCGTTTATCTCAGCAGCCAGGCCGCCGTGAGGAACCCGGATCTGGAATATCCACTCATAACCTTCAGGGAAATGACCTACCTGCCCCTGACCTGGGACGTGTGTCAGACTCTGGACTGGGCTCTGAGCTTCAGTCCGGATACCGGCTTTGTACTCGACACCGCCGACGCTTTTCGTCCCAGCTGGAGCAGCCCTCAGAGCCACGGCATGAACAACGCCGGGGGGAGCGTTGAAACCTATGTCTTGGGCGAGGATTGTTACGCCGGTTTCTATATCTCGCCGATAAGCACCGACGGCAGCGATAAAAAGCTCATTTGGCGGCGCAAGGGCCAGCAGGAGAAACGGTTTGGCGGGGAGTGCCTGGCGGAGCTGGGCGACAGCGTAATGTTAAGCAAGTGGGGAGTTTACGGCCCGGACAAGAGGGCCTTGCCCTTTATAGAGGGCAATGTGCTGACCGTCGGGTGCAAGATATATAAGGAAACGGACGGCAAAATGGACGAGGTATATTATATACTCCACATCGACATGGAAAATGAAAAGCTGGCGTCCTATGAGGACGGTTACGGCTGCGGACTCAACGGGGGCTTTATGTATTAAGGCAGTCCCAGTAATGACAAGCTTTTTGATATATCCACAGTACAAATTGATCAGAATTAATTGCGTCACAGTCTTGACTTGACCGCGGGTTTGTGCTACAATTTCAATAAATACTTTTGGAGATGAAATTATGAGATACAAACGAATTGTGGTCAAGGTGGGTACCTCGACCCTGACATATCCCAATGGTGAGCTGAACCTGCGTAACATGGAACGGCTTGTGGCGGTACTCAGCGACATAAAGAACAGCGGGGCCGAGGTAGTGTTAGTGTCCTCGGGAGCTATATCCGTGGGCGTGTCGAGGCTGAAAATGCCCTACCGGCCGGCGGAACTGCGGCTAAAGCAGGCGTCAGCCGCGGTAGGTCAGTGCAGACTGATGCACCTTTACGATAAGATGTTTGCCGAATATAATAAGATAGTGGCGCAGATACTTCTGACCCGGGAGGACGTGGACGGCGGCGAACGGGAGGAAAACCTGGTCAGCACTTTCAAGGCGTTGATGGAGTTGAAAGCCATCCCCATAGTAAATGAGAACGACTCCGTTTCCATCAATGAGATACAGAACATACACGGATTCGGCGACAACGACACGCTGAGCGCCGTGGTGGCGTGCCTGTGCGGAGCGGATCTGCTTGTCCTTCTCAGCGATATTGAGGGGCTTTACACAGGCAATCCCCGCACCGACAAAAACGCCGCGTTGATCCCGAGGGTGGATGAGATAACCAATGACATTATCGCCGTGGCAGGAGGAGCTGGCAGCAGCCGCGGCAC
>CANQKL010000182.1 GCA_947624455.1 uncultured Clostridia bacterium | reverse complement strand
CCGGAGCTTGGCGTCAGCCGTGGACTGGAGCCGGAAGAAGGTGATGTCTCCGGGAACGATATCGCCCTCGAGAGTGCCGTTTGTCACCTCCACAGGCAGGCTGCGGGCCATAATCTTCTGATACTTCATGGAGCAGGCGGCCAGCTTGGAGGAGCAGGTGTTCCCACAGTGGAAGCCCATGAAGGTGTCCTTGTGGGTATAGGGGAACTTGCCCTCGATATCGGCCTTAAACATATCGGCGGGAACGGAGTTGTTTATGTCCAGAAGGGTGACGGCGTCCTGGCTGACGCAGGCGCCTATGTATTCGCTGAGAGCGCCGTAGATGTCCACCTCGCATGAAACGGGGATTCCCCGGCCGGTGAGACGGCTGTTCACATAGCAGGGTACAAAGCCAAACTGGGTCTGAAAGGCGGGCCAGCACTTACCGGCGATAGCCACGTACTCCTTGGAGCCCTTGTGTTCCTCTATCCAGTCCAGCAGCGTGAGTTCGTACTGGGCCAGCTTGGGCAGAACCTCGGGCTTCAAATTGCCCTCGCCCAGTTCCTTCTCCATATCGGCCATTACCTGGGGGATACGGTTGTCGCCCTGGTGCTTGTTGAAGGCTTCAAAGAGATCCAGCTCGGAATTTTCCTCGATCTCAACGCCCAGCTTGTAGAGCTGATAGATAGGGGCGTTGCAGGCCAGGAAGTTGAGGGGCCGGGGGCCGAAGGAGATGAGCTTGAGATTTTTAAGACCGGCCACGGCCCGGGCTATGGGCAGGAAATCGTGTATCATGTCGGCGCAGTCGTCGGCGTCGCCCACGGGATATTCGGGTATGTAAGCGGTAACGCCCCGAAGCTTGAGATTGTAGCTGGCGTTCAGCATACCGCAGTAAGCGTCGCCCCGGTCGTCGGAAAGGCAGCCCACATTTTCCTCGGCGGCGGCCATGAACATCTTGGGTCCCTGGAACTCCTGAGCCAGCATGGACTCGGAGATCTCGGGGCCGAAGTTGCCCAAATAAACGCAAAGGGCGTTGCAGCCAGCGGCCTTGATGTCCTCCAGGGCCTGCTTCATGTGGATCTCGCTTTCAACTATGCAGACGGGACACTCGTAGATGTCCTGAGGGTCGTACTTGGCGGCGTATGCCTTTACAAGGGCCTTGCGCCTGTTAACAGACAGGGATTCGGGGAAGCAGTCGCGGCTGACTGCCACGATGCCGACCTTGATTTTGGGAATGTTGATCATGACGATTTCTCCTTTGCTTATATAATTATAATATATTTTCCTCAACTCGCGAACCGGGAAGGGGCGGCTGGGACGGGGCGGAAAGCCTTTTATCCGCCTTGAAAGCCGCCTGCCGTTTCCCGTTTAACCACTGTTTTTACTGCTTGTTTTCCTGAGCGGCCTGAGCGGGAGCCTCCTCCGGATCCTCCGCCGCAAGCTTTTCCGCGTCGGCCTTGTCGGCGCAGATAGCGTCCACGAACACATTGACCGTAACTCCCGTCAGTCCCACATAGGACTCCAGGGCGAAGCGCACAGATTCCTGCACCTTGCGGGCGACCTCACAGATCTTGTAGCCCAGCCGGACGCTGATGTGTATATCAGTTTCGGCCGACCCGTCGGTGAGTTCGGCTTTGACCCCCTTGGTCTGGTTCTTTTTACCCCAAAGCTCGGAAAATGACGCCGAGGGTGCGCCCAAAGCGGCCACGCCCTCCACCTCCCGGGCGGCGATGGCGCCGATGCGGACCACTACCTCCTCGGATATTTTTATATTGCCGTTTTCATTGGAAATAAACCCGTCTGCCATAGCTTAAGACCTCCGTTCACATTTGTATCTTTTTTTATTTTATCACAGTTTTTCCACAAATGCAAGCATTATTAATTTAATTCCACAATTTTTATATTTTCGTTTGGAATACCACTCTGTTCGGTCACTATTTCCGAAATCACAGCCACGTCGCTGCTGTCAATGGATTCAGCCTTGACGACCACGTTGGCGCTACCGTTGTTGATGTAGCAGACCGCGTCGGCGTAGCCCCTGGCGCGGATGAGGTTTTCCACGGCAGTCTCGGTCTCAGTGTTCTGGGCCAGGGTCAGCACGCCCTGCTGAGCGGTTTCCTTCGTGGCCTGATCCGTGTCCTCGTTGGAAATCAGCGAGTTGAAGGTCTCAATGGACTTGCTGCGTCCGGCCTCCCTGTCTATTCGGGCCTGGGCGAAGTAATCGGCGACGCTTTCGCTGTCCACCAGCTGGGCCTGGCCCAGGTAGTCCGTACCGGTCTGGACGTCCTCCGCCTCGGTAGTGACCGTCTTGTCCCGGCTGATGTTTATATAGCCCGCGACGCCGACCAATACCGCCAGCACCGCCACCACCAGTTGTTTGCGTTTGAGTACCATCATCATAAAATACATCCTTTCCGCCCACACACAATATGGCCGCGCTTCCGCTGTGAGCCTGCGGAAACGGCGTTTTGAGCCGCTTCGGGAACGGGGGACGCTCCGCTTTGTCCGCCTATCCCCTAACTCCTCATTTTATACACCTTTACCCTGTGCGTCCCTATGCCCAGGGCTGTGCTGACCGCCTCGGTCAGCTCGGCCCGAACCTTGTCGCTTCCGGCCCCCTGAGCCACCACTATAGCCCCCCGCATCTCCGGATATTTTTCGGCAATGACCAGGGCCTGACTGCCCCCCTGACCGTTCAGCACCACGGTCTTGGAGCTTTCGCCGCTTACGTCCTTGCCCACGTCCACCGAACCCCGATCCCTTGGCACAAGGGTAAGGCTGACCTGCCCCGCCCCCTCGATGGTGGACAGAGTCTCCTCCAGCCTTTCCTCCAAGGCGGCAATGTAATCCGCCTCCGTCGGGGCAAGCGTCGGTTGAGGGACGCTCTCCTTTTTCCCTGGCAAAGAGCCTAACAAAAGCAGCCCTATACCGACGGCCAGTAATATATATATTCCCAATTTGGCCTTTTTATCACCCTTAAGGATCTGACTCAGTCCCATTTATTTTCACCCTGTCCCCGTCTAAATTCAGCTCTTTGGCGTATTCCTCCGCCGCCTCCCGGTCGGCTGGCCCCTCTATGGTCAGGGAGGTCACGTTGCCCTCCCCGTCCACCTCCACAAAGGCTTTGCAGCCGGGGAATCGGGCCTCGGTTATGGCCTCCAGGTTGCGCCTATGCTCCGCCAGCACCCTCGCCCTGGCCTGGGCCATAGCCTCGTCCGCGCTGGCGGCGTCCCACCCCTCCAATGAAAAACCCGTTGTCAGCGGGGCCAGCATGGCGGCTATGACCACAAAGCCCCCGGCCAAGCGGCAGTATTTTTTGAAGCTTCCCTCCGGCGCCAGCAGATCGAGAAGGGCGCAGAGTATCACCGCCGCCCCCAGGGCGCGGACGTAAGATGTAAAGTCCATTTTTCCCAACCCTTCTTATCGGCGATTTCTCCGTCCGAACCGCTCACCTCAGCTCATGACCGCCGCCAGGCTTATGACCATCATCACTCCGGTACAGGCCACCGAGGCCAGGACAGTTTCCAGACAGCCCGCCATGCTGCTCACCGCTCCGGACAGCCTGTCTCCGCCCAAAGGCCCCATCAAGGCTCCCCCGGCCCGGTAAACCAGGGCCAGAGCGCCTATCTTTACGACCGGCAGCAGGGCCACCGCGATGAGGACGATGACCCCGGCCGCGCCTATGGTATTTTTGAGCAGCAGGCTCCCCCCTGCCACAGTATCCATAGCGTCGGCGATGG
>CANQKL010000181.1 GCA_947624455.1 uncultured Clostridia bacterium | reverse complement strand
TTTCGGGCTGGGACTGGCGATTTCCGCTTTTGTGGCCCTTGGCTGCTCTTCGGGCATGGGAGAAAAATTCCTGCTCTGGAAAAACGCCGTGGACTATGGTGAGACTGATCCGCTGTTTGGAAAGGATATCAGCTATTTCCTGCTGCGCCGTGATTTCTATATTTCAATGGCCGAGATCATTGCCTTGCTGCTGGTGGCGCTGCTCATATACACAGCCGTGGCTTATCTCGCAATGTACGCCTTTGGAGCAATGGAGGGTTCGCCCCTTGCCGTGTTCCGCAGCAGGGCCGTATTCGGACACTGTGCTGCGTTGGTGTTCCTTATGGGCGCGGTCAAGGCCCTGACATACCGTTTTACCGCCGAGGGCCTGGTATATTCCAGAACTGCCGGAGTAACCGGCGCGGGCTATACCGACGTTAAGATAAGGCTCCCGTTTTATACCGCCGCGCCGTATATTATCTGCGCGCTCCTGGTACTGGGACTGTTTTTGCTTTTCAGGGGCAGGCTTAAGGGCGTAATAATAACGGTACTCGTGTTCCCGGCCCTGTTGGCGCTGCTTTTCCTGGTAACGGCGTTTACGGACAATTTCATAGTGGCGCCCAAGGAGGTGGCTATGGAGGAGCCTTATATCGAGAGCAATATTAAGTACACCCGAATGGGCTTTAAGCTGGACAATATAGAGGAGCGTACCTTCCCCGTCACGGAAAATCTCACTTCGGAGGATATCGCCAACAACGCGGAAACCATTGAGAACATCCGCATCACAGATTTGCCCTCAACTCTGTCGGTGTCCAATTCCTCTAAGAGCATACGCGACTACTATACCTTTACTGATTCTGATATAGTTCCGTACACCATCAATGGTCAAAAGACGGCCCTCAACATCGCTCCCCGTGAGCTGGATGCTGAAAAGCTGCCCGCCACCTCGCAGAATTATATAAATCTCCACCTGCGCTATACTCATGGCTACGGCATTGTTGCCAGTAAAATAAATCAGGTCACAGAGGACGGTCAGCCCATATATGTTATCGACAATATGCCTGTGACCAGCGCGGAGGGTTATCCTGAAATAACCGAGCCAAGGATATATTACGGCGAAAAGACGGACAACTATGTGGTGGTCAATACCGGTTACGACGAGCTGGACTATGTTACCGAGGACGAACTGACTGGGAAAATATACAACGGCGACAGCGGAATAGCTATGACCGGCCTGAACCGCCTGCTGTTCGCCATTGACAACCTGGACTACAAGCTGCTTATTTCCGGTTATATCGACAGCGGCAGCCGCCTGCTCATCAACCGCAATATCTTTGAAAGGGTAAAAATGGCCGTACCCTTTATGATCCAGGACAACGACCCCTATATCCTTGTGGACGACAACGGCGGACTCAAGTGGGTATTAGATCTCTACACCACCTCCGACAAGATGCCGTACAGCCAAAGCTACAATGGCATCAATTATATACGGAACAGCGCAAAGGCAGTTATAGACGCCTATACCGGAGATGTAAAGGTTTATGTTACCGACCCATCCGATCCCATTATAAAGACCTATGAGCAAATTTTCCCCACGGCCTTCGCGGACGAACCTTTTCCGGCGGATCTTTGGGAGCATATCCGTTGCCCCGAGGCTATGTTCGCCGTGCAATACGGCGTTTTCCTCCGCTATCACATGAGCGATACCGCCAATTTTTACGGCAACTCTGACCTGTGGGCGGCCCCGAAGGAAAAATATATGAACAATGAGACAGTGGACATCATGCCCTATTATAACCTGATGCAGCTCAAAAGCTTTGGCGACGAGAACGCGGAGCTTGTGCTGATGCAGCCCTTTGTACCCGCCAACAAGGAGAATCTCGTGGGTTGGCTGGCGTCCCGCAGCAATGGGGAAATGATGCTATACAAGTTCCCCACGGGCAAAACCGTTTACGGCACCCTTCACATTGAGAACCGTATCGACTCGAACGACGAGTTTTCAAAGGAAATTTCCCTTTGGGATCAGGGCGGCAGCAATGTCATAAAGGGCAATCTGCTGGTCATTCCCATTGAAAACAGCCTGCTCTATGTGGAACCCATATATCTGACTACCAGCAATAACGCCGCCCTGCCAGAGATAAAGCGCGTCGTTGTGGCCTACGGCGAGAATGTGGTAATGGAACCCACCCTCGAGGAGGCGCTTTACAAGCTCTTTGGCCCCGCGGATGGTTCGGGCCAGCAGTCAGGAGAGGCGGCTCCCCAGCCGCAGCAGCCCACGGGCGAGGTGGGCGAGATAGCCGCCGCCTATGAGGCTGTGGAACGGGCCCAAACCTCGGGCGATTGGGTGGAATTTGGCCGGGCTATGGAAGCCTTGAAGGAAGCTATCTACGGCGGCTATGACGTGAACGAGGTGGTAGAAAATGAGGAATAGAGTGAAAAAAGTAATGCTTCCCCTGCTGGCGGTTATCCTCCTCTGCTCCTGCGGACAGAAGGCGGACTACACCCTCGCCGCTGAAAACAACGCGACCTCGGAGGTGACCGTTGGCGAGGACGTATACGCCATCAGCGGTCAGACCGTCACCCGCAACGGGGCGGTCATGGCGGAGGATATCGGCGCTTCCGAGGAGAAAATAATCGTCCTGGGCGGTAAGGTTTACTTTAACACCGACGAGGGAACCAAGTATATTTCCCCAAAAAACGGCAAAATAAAGAAATTCGGCAATGGCCGGGCCATTTATGGCAAAGGCGAGTGGATATATTACGAAAATATCGGACTCTATCGAGTAAATCTCGCTGACGGTCAGCAGGGTCTGCTCCACGAGACTGCGCTGGAGTTTAAGGACGAGACTGACGAAGGCATTGTATTTACCGATGGGGAAAAGGAGTTTTTGCTGAAAGACGGGGCGGATGAATTAGAAGAACTGTGAGGTAATATCTATATTTGCATTACCAGGGGGTAAACAAATGAAAGGACATTTTAGGAAAGCAATCGGAGCGGCAGGACTTTCTCTTGCCTTATGCATGGGAAGCTTTGCGGGGTATGCGGCGGAGCTTACCATAACCAATGACGCGCAAAATTTTATAGCGGCTGATGTGCAGCTTGAAACGTTAGGGCTGCTGCCGCTCCGTTATACCGCTGAAAACTGCGGCTATACGGTGACGTGGAACGAGGACGAAAGTATTGTGCTGGAAAAGGACGGCGCAAAAATCCGAGTTCAAATCGGGTCAGATAAGATTTTAGTGAATGGCGAGGAGTCAAATCTTCATTACACCCCCGAACTGATCGGCGATAAAACCTATCTGCCGTGGGACTTTTACACCGGCTTTTTCACGGATTATTATATCACGAAAACTTCGGAGAACGCCTGTGCGCTGACGGATAAAACGCCGATCAGCGCGGACAATATGATGAAAACCGTGCGGGAGATTTCACAAATCCCGCGCCATCCAGGCGATGAAACGCATAAAGACGCGATTCAATATGTGACGGATAAATTTGAGGAATACGGCTATACAGTCACGCGGCAGCCCTTTGAATATGTTGACTGGTATACGGGACAGGCCAGTGCGGGAACCAATTTGATCGCAATTAAAAGTGCGGACTTGACGCCCACGGGGGACGTGCTGATCCTGGGCGCGCACTACGACGGCGTGGCGGGTATGCCCGCCGCCAACGACAACGGCTCGGGACTGTCTGTGCTGTTGGAACTTGCGCGGGGGTTGAAGGATTTGCCCAGCGATACCGAGATTCGCTTTGTCGCCTTTGAC
>CANQKL010000180.1 GCA_947624455.1 uncultured Clostridia bacterium | reverse complement strand
GAGAACTGCTGGCAGCTCATGCTTTTCAGCGACGGGGAAGGAGAACTTGTCAGCGGCGGCGAGACTTTTGCCGTCCGTCCCGGCGACATCTGCCTCGTCTTTCCCGAAGCGGACTGCCTGACGCGCCCTGTGCGCGGCCCGTGGACAGTGAGCAAGATCGGCTTTGGAGGGAAGTACGCCCGCCGTCTGCTCAAGGCCTTGGGCTTTGACGAAATAAACCTCATCCACGGCGGTTTTTCGTTTTTGATGACGCACAATTTCTCCCCTGATCTGAGCTTTGATTTTCAAGGAGCTTTCGATAAGATATGCTCCGCAGCCTGGGATAACTCCTTTGACGCCGCTGTTCAAGCTTCGGCGCTTTTGTACGAGCTTTTAATGTATACGGCGGTGCTTGCCGATGAAGGCTCGCCAATAGCCGACGACAGCGACGCTTTGGCCCCGGCGATAGACTACATAAAGGCAAATTACAGTCAAAAGCTTACCCTTTCCGCCGTCGCAAACAAAGCCGGTCTAAGCGAAAGTTCCCTCAACCGGCTCTTTAAAAACGTATATAAAAAGACCCCCTGGGAATTTATACTCGGCGAAAGACTGGATCGGGCGAAAAGACTGTTGACAAGGCACGGGAATATGTCCGTCGCCGAGATCGCTCGCCTCACTGGCTTTTCCAGCGCAAGTCACTTTATAGCGGCCTTTAAGGAGCGGGAAGGGCTGACACCGGACGAGTACAGGGAGCTGTATTTCGTTTAAAAAGCTTTTAAGCCGGGCCTTAAGTAGCTTCGCGCCCTACGTTTTCAGCCCAATTCAGCGAGAGATGCTCAAGCAATGAGTTTAGATTCGCGCGGCAAGAAGATACTATCAATAAGTACAAAACTTCATTAAAAAATATTTTGGCTTTGATATAATTGAGAAAAGGAGTGGTAAATATGAAAAAAATTTTGTCGTTTATGGTAGCGGCGGCCATGGTTTTAGCTTTAACTCCATCGGCGGCTTTAGCCGCGGAGGCGGAGTTTAGCTCGGAAATGCTTCGAGAGCTGGGCGCGCTGGAGTTTTCCGCTCCTAATCCCGGAAATACCGGTATAGCGGATCAGCCTGTGGGTAACTACTGGGCCGGATGGACAACTGATCAGTCCCACGCCAACGTGAATTACAAATACTATAGCGGCTACGGCGACTATGTGGTTCAATTCTATAAGGGCGGCAAAAGCACGACCCTGTCAAGCAGTCAGTCCTTCTTCCCCAACGCTCAAGAATACGCGGGGCTGGGCATACTCAAGGCTCCGGCGGGAGGCTACGGCGCGGCCGGGGACTTCACGCTGCTGGACTTTGACTTTAAGGTGGGCGGTTCGGACAACTGCTACAACGACTACTACTTCCGGGACGTGAACGGGGAGCTGATCCTCGCCGTCCGTTTTGACATTAACGACGTGTACGCGGCCACGTCTAAGGACGACGTTACAAGGCTCGGCCCCTTGCTGAGCAAGGAGCAAACCGTCCGCCAGCCCTTTTCTCTGGGATTCTGGAACAATGACGGCGGCCACACGGTCTTTCTGGAACACGGTGGGGAAAAAGTGTTTACTAAGACGCTCGACGGTTCGCTCAAGGGCTTTGGGAGCATAGATGTGGTCATAGGCCGCTATAACGGCGATTACACTCACACCGCCATAAGCGGACTTAAAATATACTCCGGTCTTATTGGCGAGATCACTCCCGAACTGGCGCTCAAGTTCCTGAAAGTTCCATACAACATAGACGAAAAATACAGTCTACCCGACGAGATCCTCGGTTACAGAATAAAATGGACCGAGGGCGCGGGGGACGCGTATAAAACTATAACCGCCGAAATAGACGGTAAAACAAAGGATTTTTATATTATGAAGATAAATGATAACGACAACTACGTTGCCGCTTACACTACCGATGGGGACGAGGCTATGGGCAAAAGCCTGCACCTCGCTGTAAAGACCTCGGAAGGCTGGCAGACTCTCAATTTCGGCCTGGGAGTACTCTTTCCCAGGGCCGACCTGAACGACGGCTCCATAGCCGGTTCCACACGTATCCTTGAGGAGCCATGGCTTTACCGCAAAGAGGACGGCAATATCGGTCTTGCGGCCAAGGTAAGGAAGCTTGGCGGAGCCGACGCTAAGGAACTCACTCTCTGGGAAACCGCCGATTTGGTACATTTCACCGAGATTGGCGCCGCTCAGACCGCTCCCGGATATGAGAACGCCTCCCGCGTCAGCGTTGACGCTATAAACGGCAGCGTGACCGGCATCCTTCCCATTACTGAAAAGGAGGCGGACTACCTTCTCAAAAAGCTGGGCGAAGTTAAAAATATTTCCGTCGAACCCATCCGCGTCACGGCAAAGGTGGGACAGGACGTCCGGCTTCCCGGACTTACGGCCAATTACAGCGACGGCTCAACCGAGACTATCCCTGTGGACTGGAACGCCGACGATCTGAAAAAGCTTGAGGGAGCAGGCGTCGGAGCCTATACCGTAAGTGGCGTTGCCGACGTCCGCGACTACGCCAGCCCCATGATCTACGGCGTGGCCGACCCGGTGGTATATAAATACAAGGACAAGTACTACTTTATTGGCACCAATGAAAGCGGGGGCCAGGTAGATCTGTACATACGCCAGGCCGATACTATCCTCGGCCTGACCGGAGCGATGCCGGTGATGATTTTCCAGCACACTCAAAGCGGCGACCACAGCGGCTGCAACTGGGCGCCGGAACTTCACGAGATAGGCGGCGAGCTATACTGCCTCTTTGCGTCCAGCGTCACTGGCGGCTGGGACGCCGTTCAGTGCCGTATTATGAAATGTTCCGGCGATCCTATGGATCCCGGTGCCTGGGAAAAGCCGGAAAAAGTGGTTCGGGCCGACGGCTCGCCGCTGATTCCAACGGGCATAACCCTTGACATGACGTATTTTGAAGCGAACGGCAGGCACTACTACGCTTGGGCGCACCGGCCTTTCACCCAGAACGCCGCCGGTAAAGAGGGCAATTCTATGATCGCTATTGCCGAGATCGACCCCTCCGACCCATACAAGCTCAAGTCCGAGCCTGTCATCATACGCACTCCCGACTTTGGATGGGATCGCAACACCGCTCCGGTAGACGAGGGCCCCAATGTACTCAAGCACGGCGGCAAGCTCTATATGACCTTCTCCGGCAGCGGCGTGGGCACCACCTATTGCCTGGGCATGATGACGGCCGATGAGGACGCCGACCTGCTCAAGCCTGAAAGCTGGGAGGTCACGGGCTACCCTGTGCAGGCCAGCGAACATTTCGTAAACGAGCTGGGCCCCGGACACAATTCCTTTGTAAAGGACGAGCTTGGGAGAGACACTATAATTTACCACATGATGCCCGGCGGCGGCACTCGGAGCATGACGGCGCGAACCATTCACTACGCCTTCGACGGCACTCCCCTGTTCTATATGACCGCCGACCGTTACCTCAAGCCGGAGCTGCGCGGCGTTACCGCCACAGTTATAGTGAGCGACGGTAAGGCCGATGAAACTCTGCTTTTGATGGAAGCCGACGCGGACGGACTTTCGTTCCCTGACCCGAACGAAATAACCGCCGATCTCGCCCTTGAAACAACGGGCAAGCTCAGCGGGGCAAAGATCAGTTGGAAGTCCTCCTCCCCCTCGGCGATCACCGACGAGGGCAGGGTGATCAGGGGCGGCGAGGACAAGAAGGTGACAATGACGGCGGAGCTTGTCCTTGACGGTCACAGGGTAACAAGGAGCTTTGAGCTTACCGTCCTGGCGAAGGAA
>CANQKL010000179.1 GCA_947624455.1 uncultured Clostridia bacterium | reverse complement strand
ATCGCCCGAGGTTCCCACCGCCGGAACGAGGGAGCCGTTTTCAGGACGCTTGAACGTACCCGCCGAGGTCTTGAGCATATCGGCGTCAAGGCTGGCGTCCTCGTCGCCGCTGGCAATAATGACGGCGTCCTCGGCCCTTGTTACCTTGCGCATGGAGATAAGCTCGCCGCCGCTTTTCATATCGGTAAAGAGGGCGTTGTCAAAGAGGAGAGCCGCCTGGCCCCGGGTGATGGGGGAGTTGTAGTCGGTCACGGTCAGGCCCTTCAGCAATCCTATGGCCTGGGCCTTCTCGATATAGCCCTCGGGCCAGCGGTGGCCCACGTCCTCGCCGCTGTAACCCAGAACCCGTACCACCACGGTCAGAGCCTGGGACCAGGTTATATTTTCATCGGGGCCGAAAGAGCCGTCCGGATAACCGGCGATCACGCCGTTAGAGCTGACAAGACCTATGTAGCCCGTGGCCCAGTGACCGGCGGGTACATCCACAAAGGGAACGCTGGCGCTGACGGCGTTTTCCTCGCCGCCCATGAGATAGGTGGCGATTTTGGCGAACTGCGCCCGCGTCAGGTTCTGCTCCGGATGATAAAGTCCGTCTCCCGCGCCGGAAATTATGTCCAGGCTGTCCAGCATACCCACCGCCTCGCTGAGAGCCGGATCGCCCGCCGTGTCGGGGTAGTTTGCGGCGAGAGCGGCGGCGGGCAGCAGCAGCGACGCGGCCAATCCCGCTATAATAAATTTTAATTTCATAACTATCCTCCTATATCTGCATCAATCGTTTCTCAACGCGTCGATTGGGTTGAGCTTCGCCGCCTTATTGGCCGGGTACAGGCCGAAGAAGATGCCTATAAGGGCGGAGAAAGCGAAGGAACCCAGAATCACAGTCGCCTGCTCGTTGATAGGCACGGCATCCATGCTCAGGGCTTTGCACACAAAGTAACTGCCCGTGACCCCCACTCCTATGCCTATGACGCCGCCCATACAGCTTATTACCGCCGATTCGATGAGGAACTGGGTGATGATGCTCTTGCGCTTAGCGCCGATGGATTTGCGTATACCGATCTCACGGGTACGTTCGGAAACCGTCACCAGCATGATGTTCATTATGCCTATGCCGCCAACGAGCAGAGAGATGCCGGCTATGCCCGCCATCAGGAGGCTCATTGTGCCAAGAGCGTCGTCAATGGTATCTATGAGCTCGGCAGTATTGAGCACGGAGTAATAGTCATCGTTTTTGAACTTTTTGTATAGGAAATCTTCAATAGCCTCGGTAGCCTCGCTCATGTAATCAGAACTCACCGCCGAAACCATGAAGCTGTTTATGTTGGCGTTTCTCAGCAGCCGTGTGGCGCGGGTGTATGGAAGAATTATTATATCGTCGTCGCTGCCTGCCGAAGCATTGGAGGACTTTTTGTCCAAAAGGCCCACAACGGTAAACTTTTCGTTGTTTATTTTAACTGTCTGCCCCACGGGGTCTTCGCCGCCGAAGAGTTCCTGCCGTATGTATTCGCCAATGACCACCACGTTGCTGCGGTTTTCGCAGTCGGTTTCCGTGATGAACCGTCCGTCCACTACCTCGCGGCTGCGGATGGACAGGTAGTCCTCGCTTACGCCGGTAAGACTGCTGCTGACATTGTTGGTGCCGTACTTGATGACGCCCATGCCGCTGACAAGAGGGGTAACGGCCTCAAACAGGTCGCTGTTTTCCTCGGCCAGCTCCTCGATGTCGTCCAGGGACACACTGCGGGTCTGGCCCCAACCGCCGCGGCTGATGGAAACCTGTATCAGGTTGGTACCCATGCTCTCCAGCTGGGAGCGCATACTCAGCGTTGAGGCAGTAACCAGATTTACCAGCACTATTACCGAGGCCACGCCGATTATAATGCCCAGCATAGTCAGAAATGAGCGTATCTTTGAGGACATGACGCTGTTGATAGCCATTTTGAAGGCCATGCCGATATTCATCCCGTGACCACATCCTTGACGTCGGTGGTGTCGCTGGTGATAACGCCGTCGGCTATGCGGACTACCCGCTCGGCATTGCGGGCGATGTTGCTGTCGTGGGTTATCAAGACAACGGTATTGCCCTCCTTGTGTATGTCCTTCATCATTTGCAGCACCTCCGCGCCGGTTCTGGAATCCAGAGCGCCGGTAGGCTCGTCGGCCAGTATCAGGGAGGGCTTGTTGCTCAGGGCGCGGGCGATGGCGACTCTCTGCTGCTGACCGCCGGAAAGCTCCTTGGGCTTGTGGTGCATACGGTCGTGCATACCCACCCGGTACAGCGCCGCCTCGGCCAGCTCCCGCCGCCGGGCGGAATCTATGCCCCGATATATCAGGGGCAGCTCCACGTTTTCCAGAGCCGAGAGCTTTGGCAGCAGGTTGTAGCCCTGGAAAATAAAGCCTATTTTCTCGTTGCGCAGGGCGGCAAGGTCGTCCTCGCTCATGTTTTCCACGGGGATGCCGTCGATCCAGTACTCCCCGCTGGTGGCGGTGTCAAGGCAGCCTATCATGTTCATTAGAGTAGACTTGCCGCTGCCGGAGGGGCCGATTATGGACACGAACTCCTTGGGCTTTATGTGGAGGTTGATACCGTTGAGGGCGCGAACCTCCACGTCGCCCATCTTGTATATCTTATACATATTCTTGATCCTGATCATGATATGGCTCCTCCTTTATCTTGGGCCGCCGCCCCGATCGCCGCCCCGGTCGCCGCCGGGTCCGCCCTGGGGTCCGCCGCCGCTCATGCCTCCCATCATCATGGCGAAAGGATTGGTGCTGCTGGCGCCGGTGCCGTTGTCACGGACTACCTGACCGACCTGAAGGCCGCTCTTTATTTCGTAATAGTCGTCGTTGCTGAGGCCGACCTCCACCTCTACCCTCTGTTCTTCGTCGTAGAGGGTGATAGAGCTGTCGTCGGTGCCTCTGCGGGAGGAACGTCCTCCCGACTGCCGATCCGCGGCGGCGTTGGACGCGGCCATGCCGCCCATGGGAACGGCGCTTTCGCCAGGCGTTGCTTCACCGGGCGTTGCGCCTTGGGCTTCTTCGCCACCAGCCTCGCCCTCGGTAGCCGGCTCGGCTGAATCTCCGGCGGGCCTGCCCCTGCCGCCGGGCCGCACGTTCACTCCGTCGGCCCCAAGATCGGTCATGCCTTCCACCTCGCCGACCACGGTGACATAGTGCTTGCCCTCAAAGTAGCTCACCGCCGTAACGGGTACCTGAACGACATTGTAGACCTCGCCCACGATTATCTCCGCACTGACGTTCATGCCGCTCATCAAGGCGCCGGGTTCGTCTATGGTGACCTCCACAGGGTAGTTGGTAACGCCGTTTTGGGCGCTGCCAAGCTGGGAGATGTTAGATATATATCCCGTGATCTCCACGCCCTCCAAAGCGTCGCTGGTAACATCGACCTTTTGGCCCAGGGCTATGCGCGAGATGTCCAGTTCATCGACGCTGATGGTGAACTTCATCTTGCTCATGTCGGCGATGACCATAAGGGTGGTGGAGTTCTGACCGTAGATGGTGTCTCCGGCCTTATAGTCCTTGCTCATTATAACGCCGCTGATGGGGGCGGTTATGGTGTAGTCCTCAGCGTCCTTCTGCCGGTCCACAAGGGAGGACTGGGCGTTGTCGAGGTTGGTGAGGTTGTTGTCGAGAGAGGTCTTGGAATTGTCCAGATTGCTCTGGGCGTTGTCGAGGGAGGTCTTGGAATTGTCCAGATTTATAAGGGCGTTCTGGTAGCTGTTCTCAGCCTCCTGGACGGCCATCTGGGCGTTGGTAAAGTTTTGCTGGGCGGTTTTAAGA
>CANQKL010000178.1 GCA_947624455.1 uncultured Clostridia bacterium | reverse complement strand
CATCCTTATCGGTCAGAACGTATACGGCTTTTGTCTGATCCGCGCTTAAGAGCAAGGCTCCGGACATTACGCTCTGCTGAGAGGTCAATTCCCTGACCTCGACAGAGGGGATTTCAAAATTCTTTTTCATGACCGTTACCTCCTATCAGAGTTCGGGGACGAAGTCCTGAGCCTCGCCCACGGCGTTGGCCTCGGTTTCTTCAATGAACGTCTCAACAAATTCAATATTTACGCTGTCCAAGGACAGGGTCACCGCCTCCTCGGTATCGACGGTACCATCCTCCTTGATCCTGCCGGAAAGAGTTACGCTGATGTCGCCGATCGTAAGGTACTTATAAGAGGCGTTTTTCTCGCCGGAAATTTCCTTTTCGCTGCTGCCCACGTAGAGCTTGCCGTCCGCCACGGTGAAGCCTATGCCAAGCTTGGAATAGTCGTCCTTGATCGTCGCCTTTTTGGCGGCGGAGTCGAATTCCATGATGTTTCCTGCGCCGCTGACAAGCTGGGAGTCGCTGATAAAGCCGCCGCGGGTGATTATCCTGTTTGCGGCTGACACTCTCTCAGGCGAAAGGCCCTTGAGGGTCTTGCCTTGGTAGTCCTCCTTGACCACCTCTTTCACCACCAGGTCGTAAAGACCGCCCCGACCCAAGCGGTACGCCGTCTTGCCGGCGCTGTCCTTTTTGGCGGCTATGACCGTGTATACGGCGTTGGAGTTGCCAGCCACGCTGAGAGTGTCATTTTCTCCCAGCTTGTTGGCGGTGAGGGAGACGAGCTTTTTGGCCTCGCCCTCGCCGTCAGGCTCGCGATAGACGTGGATCGCCTCGCCCTCGGAAAGAACGCCCATGGGGAAGTCCACCGTAAAGCCCTGGGCCTCGTCATAGCCCAGTTCGGCGCCTAACTCCTCCACGGGAACGGGATAGATCTCAACAAGGGTAAACCCGTTTATGCAGACATAATCCGTGGTTTGGAGCCAGTAAAGGTTATAGAAGAAATAGTCCGCGTTTTCGTCGGAGGTAATGACGGCGTCATACTTCGTCCACGGCTTTCCCTCGGGCAAGTTGCTTCCATTGTATCTGTTGGCGTCCAACTCTCCGCTCCCGCTCCACTTCACCTTGCCGTCGGGCGTACCGGCATAATCGCAGTAATCGCCGGAATTTATGGGACCATATCGAACGGTGGGATTACCACTTAGAGCGTTGCCGCCCTTTGTATATACATAGTATGAAAAGTAATAGGTCTTGTTGGGTTCGATCTTCACATAGGCTTGAAGGGCGCCTTTGCCGTTCCAAAAGCTGTACTCATGATTATCTATATGCTCACACAGGTAATTGTTGTCGTTGATGTCTCCCGTTCTGTCATAGGAATAATAGAAGCATTCGGGAGTGCTTTCGCCCTCCGCTTTATCCTTGATGACCACTTTTACAAGGGGCGTTAGGTTCTTATATCCATCGGAAGCGGGGTCTGGGTTAGGAACTCTGTTATTCCAGGCGTTTGTTTCATTATCTCCCACAAACCACTGGGGAGCCTGGCGGTTCCCGTCCTCGTCAATAAAGTTGGGGCTTTGGAACAGGTTGCCGCCAAGGGCAATGTAGGAGCTGCCGTCATTGGCTTTTACCAGCTCCGGCTCGGAATCAAAGACCTCCTCCGGTATAGGGGACAACATCTCCTCCTGGAGGGTGAAGCCGTTTATGCAGGCGTTGGTCGAAACTTGAAGCCAGTAGAGATTAAAGAAGAAATAATCCGCGTCGCTGTCGGCGGTAAACATAAGCTCGTATTTTATCCACGCATTGTTTGTGCCGAAGTTGTTGCCGTCCGTGTTGTCAACGCGGCACTGGCGGTTATCCGGCGCGACGTCATCGCTCCAAATCAAGTGCCCGCCTTCGTCATAGAAGTTTTGGGAGTTTATCGCGCCGTAACGGACAGAACCTTCCGCCCCGTTTTCGGTATGCGCCCAATATGAGAAGCGGTAGGTTTTTCCGCCCTCAATGGGAACGTAAGCCTGGAGGGAGCGCTGTCCGTTCCAAGTACAGGTTTTATAATCATCTGACACGCTTTCACATAGAAAGCTGTTGCTGCCCGTGCTTGACGCGTCGCCAGTGGAATAGTAAAAGCCGCCGTTAGCCGCTTCAGCACTGGCCGCGGGCTGAAGGGGTATAAGATTTTGGGGGCCTTTCTCCGTTCCGATTTTTTGCGGATCCGGAGCCTCGCTTAAATCCCAGCGGTTGTCGTTATCTTTGCCCACGTACCACTGGGGAACCGGGCCGCCATCACCGTCAGGCTCAAAATTGGGATTCTCAAACAAATTTTCACCAAAGGTATAGGAACCGCCCTTTACGGCCGCCTGCCCTTCCCGAGCTTCGCCCACGGCGAAAACAGGAACCGAGAGCGGCAGCATCGCGGCGCAAATAAGGCCGCATAAAAATTTTTTCAGCATTTTTTTCATCCCTCTCTATTTTGTTTCAATTATATTATATAACAGCCTGTAATTTCTTGTCAATATTATTTTTTTGCCCAATATTACAACTATTTTGACGCAAAAAAGAACGGCGTGGAAAAATCAGCCGTTCTTTTTTGACTATTTTGTTTTAACTCTTTTGGCCGGTCACTTGGTTTCGACCACTATGACCTTGACCGTGCCGCCGTTTTGGAGGGAGCGGTCGGAGTAAAGGGTCACATTGACGACATTCTCCATTCCGACGAGGTCGTCCAGGCTCAGCGCCCGGTAATTCTTGGGGTAATCGCCTCCGTAGGCCACCGCGTTGTCGCTCATGACGTAGACAGTACCATCGACCTTGACGCGGTTGGAGGTACGGGCCTCAACGGCCTTACCTTCCCCCACCTTCACCATACTGATAAAATTGTTCTCGCCGTTCTTGTACAGGCCGTAGCCCACAGCCTCGCCGGGAATGAAGCTGTAATTGTTGCTGATGACCGTTTCGCTGCCGCCCAGAAGCAGGGTATAGGAGTAGCGCGCGCCGGTCTTTGGGGTGTCCTCCACATCCTTGACCACGCCGTAGGCGTATTGCTCGTTGGTAGTGGCCCTCAAATAGAGGATAGAGATGTCGTCCATGTCGCCGGTGGTCTGGGCGTGAATGACCTCGGCGGAGGTCAGGCTGCTGACGTTCAGCTCGTTCAAAGACACCTTGCGCAGCGTGGCCGGTCCCTCCTCGGGCAGGCTGACCAGCTCGATTATCCCATAATCGTTGGCAAACCAATGGCCGCCCAGGGCGGGCTTGGAAGCGTCCAGCGCGCCGGTGATCACATTATAGCTTATCTTCTCCAGGCTCAGAACGCCGTTCTCAAATCTGAGTTTGCGCAGTTCGCCGATGTTGTCGGTATAGTCCGCGTCACAGCGGTAATCCGCCGTTGTGCCGTCGGCCATGAACATCGTTACCCAGTACTCGGCCCGGCCAAGCTTATCCTCGTCGTCGGAAAGGCGGGTCGAAACGTTCTGGATAACCCCGTAGCCGTAGAGGTCGGCGCTGTCCGCGTCAACGGCGGCCACGATCTCGCCGCTGCGCCCCCGCAGCAAAGTCACCCGGTCACCGATGGCAAAGGCCCCCGCGCTTTCGTTGAGGCGGTTTATGGCTTCCTGAGTGGCGAGCTGATATTCCACGCCGCTGAGGGTAATGCTGGTCACATTGGCCTTTATGGGGCGGGCCTTTTCATATATGCCGGTGACGCTGTCGGCGTAGGCGTAAAGGGTGTTGGTGTTCTCGTTGTAATAGAGAACGTCAAAACGCCGGATGTCGTCGAGGCTGGCCGTCAGGCCCTTGCGGATGACCTTGAGGGAGGACAGGTCGGTTAT
>CANQKL010000177.1 GCA_947624455.1 uncultured Clostridia bacterium | reverse complement strand
AGTCTCACCGCCAGAGGATCCAGGTCTATGCCCTCCAGCCCCAGGGGCGAACCTAAAGCCTCCGCCGCAGCCATGAGGAAGCTGCCGCTTCCGCAGCAGGGATCCAGTATTCTGCCCCTAAGTCCGGCCCGGCTCACCGCCAGGGCCGCCGCCTCGCCGCCGGTGTAATAGGCGCCCAGGGCGCGGCGGCGGCTTTGGGGCAGCAGAGACATATAGATCAAGCCCAGAGCGTCCCCACCCGGCTCCGTCTCCCAGGGGGCGGCGATAACCTTGGCGGCGGCGTCCCCCGGTCTGGCCCCGTCCAGCAGCTCCTCTATGAGCCGGGCGCAGCCGGGCCTCAGTTCCCCCCGCAGGAAGGCTCTTAGCCGGTCTTGTCCGCCGTAAACAAGCCGCAGCGCCGCCTCGGCCAGGACAACCGGCAGCTCCTCCTCCCCTATTGGGGCGGACAGCAGCTTTTTCAGCTCCCTGTGGCCGCCGGTATAGCCGGGGCAGACCCGACTGGCGGTGAGGTTGCTCTTGTTGCGCCGGCTTTTCAGCGCGTCCGACTCCTTCAGCCGCTCCACGTCCTCAACGAAAACAAGGCCCTCTCCGCCCCGGAGCCGGCCCAATCTCAGCCAATTTTTAACTGTGGCCGCCGTGACCTCAAGGATCGCGGCGGCCTCGTTTACGCTTATTTTCTCCCCGGCCCTACTCATTGGGCAGGACCTCGTTTTTGTTGTCGTTGGCCAGCTTTTCCACGCTGACCGTGACCTCGATGGCGTTGTCCTCGGTTTGGAGCCGCACCCCCGAAGGCACGTTGAGGCTGGCGCTGAGAACGTCCCCGTTTTCCGCGCCGGACACGTCCAGGGGAGCCGAGGTCACGGTGTCCACTGTGGAAAGAGCGTCCGCCGAGCCGTAAACCTTTATTGACGTGGGAGAATAGGAAACGTTCTTGTCTATGGGAATATTTGTCAGCGATATTTTCAGTGGAACAGTCTTTTCCCTAAGTATGCTGTAAGCCACGTCCACCGTTGACGGCTCGAAGGTCACTCCTGAAAGGCTGTTTCCCTCGGCGTCATAGGCCGTCAGGCCCACAGCCACGCTCCCGCTCTGGGTAACGCCGCTGACGCTGACGCTCTTGGTGGCAACGGAGGAAATAAGGCTGATCACGCTTTTCGGCCCCCGAACCGAAACCTCGCTGTAAGAAAGGGAGGGGTCAAAAATGCTGTATCCCTCGGCGGGGGAGCCGACTATCCTTGCGCTTATGGGGTAAATATCGGTAATTATCTCCTCGGCGGAGACGGTCACCGTGCCGTGGCGGGTGGAGACCACGTCTATATTGTTCGGGGCGGCCGTGACCTCGCAGATCACGGCAGTCTCCCCCTCCCGGCGGATGTCGGACACGTCAAGAACGACGGTGATATCGTCGGACTTCACCCGGGAAAGAGCGGTACGGTTGCCCATGAGCTTCACGTCTATGGAGGTGCGGCTGGTTCCCGTCACATAGTAGCCCGCCTCGGACAAAGAGTCGGAGCCTACCACCGTGATAGGCACGTCCTTGACCCAGGTAGTCCGCACCGTCTCGTCCTGATAGGCCACATAGGACCAAAGCACAAAGGCCAAAACAAGGGAAAATATCTTGAGAGGAATATTGGAGCCTTTCTTCATTTTTTCCATGATTTTATGCCCCCTATTCTGGCGAAAACCTTTTCCGAGGAGCTGGGTTCGCTGGGCTTGAGAGCCTTGTTGAGAGCCTTGTTGAGCGTCTCCTCGGTGTAGTTGCGGCTCATATCTCCGTCGGAGGCAATGCTTATCTTGCCTGTTTCCTCGCTGACCACCACAACAACGGCGTCGCTGCTCTCGGTCAGGCCAATGGCGGCCCGGTGGCGGGTACCCAGCTCGCTGCTGAGGGAGGGGTTCTGGGTCAGGGGCAGGATACACCTGGCGGCCAGGATCTTGCCGTCCCTGATAATGACGGCCCCGTCGTGCAGGGGGGTGTTGGGGATAAAAATGTTTATCAGCAGATCGCCGGTGACCTCGCCGTTGATGGTGCAGCCGGTGCGGATAATGTCGCCGATGTGGGTGGAGCGTTCCAGCACGATAAGCGCGCCTATCCGCTTTGAACTCATGTAAGCGCAGGCCGCGGCTATCTCCCGGGCGATATCCTCCGTCCGACCGGCCTCATCATGGTTGAAAAGGTTGGAGAACCGGGTCCGGCCCAGCTTTTCAAGGGCGTTGCGCAGCTCGGGCTGGAAGATGATAAGGATGGCGAACATACCTATCTGCATAACGTTGCGGAGTATGTAATTCACCGTGTTGAGGTGGAACCATTCGCTGACGGCGGTGGCGGCCACAAACAGAAGCACGGCCTTGATGATAGGGTTGGCCCTGGTCTCTCTCGAGACTTTGGCGAGCTGGTAAAAAAAGTAAGCGATTATCAGTATGTCTATAACGTCCGCTATGCCGAACAGTGAAAAGAAATTCACCACGGCTTTAGAAATACTGTCTACCACCGACACAGTCCTCACCTCCCGGCTTATATTTTAATGGGCGGTATTGCCTTAGACCTCCACCCAGTCCGACTTTTCAAGCGCCTGTCCGCCCCGGTAAAGTATCCTTTCCACGCCGCGGTCGCCAAGCTTTTCCCTCACGATGTCGTAGGCGAACTTTATCTTCGGGGGGCGGCTGTCCAGATTGTGGGTATCGCTGCCCAGCAGGGAGGCCAAATGATCCCCGAAGTACTTTACGGCACGACGTCTGTTGAAAAAGCCGTTGAAGTTACTTGCGTTCATCTGTAACAGGCAGCCCATGCTCTTAAGCTCCCGCATTTCGTCGAGGCCGCCGTTAAAACCTATGTACCGCTCAAAGTGGGCTATTATGGGGTTGTAGCCGTTGCAGATCACCTTGTACACCGTGTCCAGGTTGCGGCGGCTCCACTTGGTGAAGGGCATTTCTAACAGTATGTATTTGGTGTTGCCCAGGGCCATTTCCCCCAGGCCGTCCACCCTGTCCAGCGAGTCCATGAACAATATCTCCGCCCCCAGGTGCAGCCTCAGCCCCAGGCTGCGGCCCTCCAGCTCCTCCATCAGGTTTTCAAAGCTGGCCCGCCGACGCTCCAGGAACCTTTCCACGCTGTTCTGAGACGGATAAAAATGAGGAGTAAGTACCACGTCCGTGACGCCCTCCTCTTTCAGGCTGCTCAGCATTTCAACGGACATTTCGGGGTTTTTGCTGCCGTCGTCGATGCCGGGCAGAATATGAGTATGAATGTCTATCATAACAAACTCGCCTCCATATATTATTATACACCAAATTCAAAAAATGTCAAGTTATTATTCAGCAGCGCAAAAATAAAAAAATTTAATTTTGCCCTTGCCATGATATGGATTTTGGTGTATAATGTAAACGAAAACCACACGCGAAAGGAAGAAAGGTAATGAAAAAATGTGTTTCTGTGCTGGCCGCGCTCTGCATAACGCTTTTCCAGCTCCAAGTCTCGGCCGCCATTCCTCTAAAGGGAAAGGCCGCCATCGTGACGGACTTTGAGACTGGCGAGGTCATATACGACTACAACGCCGACCTGCCCTGCGTTCCCGCCAGCATGACAAAGCTCATGACCGCCTATGTGTTCTTCAGCGAGATGGAGGATCGGGGCATGACGCTGGACTCCCAGATATACGCCAGTCCCAAGGCCGTGGCCCTGTCCCTGGACAAGGGCCTTAGCAACGTTCCGCTGGAGGAGGGGCGGCCCTACACCGTGGATCAGCTCATGTACGCCCTCTTTGTACATTCGGGCTGCGGGGCGACCCTGGCTCTGGCCGAGGCCATTTCGGGCAGCGAGT
>CANQKL010000176.1 GCA_947624455.1 uncultured Clostridia bacterium | reverse complement strand
CGAGGAGATCGTGGCCAGGGCCATTTTTGAATGTGGCACACCGGTGATTTCCGCGGTGGGCCATGAAACTGATTTTACAATTTGCGACTTTGCCGCGGATCTGCGTGCTCCTACGCCATCCGCCGCCGCGGAGCTGGCCGTCCCCGATCTTGCCGCCATTGAGCGTCAGTTGAAGGAATATCGGGGCAGGCTCGATCTCCGGCTGCGTGAGAAGCTCGCCGCCGCGAAAAACACGCTCGAACTCCTCAGTCAGCGGTCGGGCGTTACCGGCCTTAGGCGGCGTCTGGGTGAAATGCAGATGAACGTTGACAGGCTTCAGGACAGAATGGTTATGAGCTATAAAACTAAATTGGAGCGCGGCCGCCGTCAGTTGGGTATTGAGGCGGGGCGGCTTAACGCGCTCAGCCCTCTGAGTGTGCTTGGGCGGGGCTACAGCGTCGCCATGTCAGGGGGAAAGGCGGTGCGTCGATTGGAGGATGTGACAACGGGCGGCGAAATGTGGACTACCGTAGCCGATGGAAGTATAAAGTCGATAGTTACCGATAAGGTGGAAAATTAAAGACGGTCGGGAGCCGCCGCGCGGTTCGCCCCTCTTTTCCCACCCTGACCGGTTTATCATAAGCGTCAAAATGGAGGATAAAAAATGGAAATGAAATTTGAGGACGCCCTGAAAGAGCTTGAACTCACGGTTAAAAAGCTTGAAAGCGGCGAAACTACCCTTGAGGAGTCAATGGAGCTTTTTGAAAAGGGCGTTGGCCTTACGAAGGAATGTCAGAAGCTTCTGGAAGGGGCCGAGCTTAAGGTGACGAAGCTTCTCGCCAACGGAGCGGAGGAAGATTTTGAGGCCAAGGACTGAACAATAAAACGGCGCCGGGGCCGCCCTTTAGCGTTGCCTGACTTATACTTGATCGGCGCGTCGGGAATGGAAGCCCGTTTGCCTCTTTTTCGGGCCTTGTAAGGAGATAATATTATGACATTCAATGAAAAATATACCGAATATACGGATAAAATAAATAACAGACTGGAAAAGGCGATAGGGGAAAGCGATGAGATCACCTACCGAGCCATGGCCTACAGTCTGCTGGCCGGCGGCAAAAGGATAAGACCGGCGCTTGTGCTGGCTTGCTGCGAGGCCCTTGACGGGGATATGGAGCTGGCGCTTAAATACGCCTGCGCCATTGAGATGATACATACCTACTCCCTCATCCATGACGATTTGCCCTGTATGGACAATGACAGTCTGCGCCGGGGACGCCCTACAAATCATATGGTATATGGAGAGGCTCAGGCCCTGCTTGCCGGGGACGGGCTGCTGAATCTGGCGGCGGAGCATATTGGCGGCACTGAGCCGCATAACGCTGAAAAGGATATTAAAGCTGTTTTCCGCCTATTCTCCAGCAGCGGCGCCATGGGGATGATAGGGGGCCAGGCGGACGATATCTTCGCCGAGGCTCATGGGGCCACAAAGGAGCTTGTGGAAAAGATCCATAACCGAAAAACCGGCGCCCTGATACGCGCCGCCGGTGAGCTGGGCGCAATAGCCGCCGGGGCAAGGGAGGATATTTTCCACGACTATACGGCCCATCTTGGCCTGGCTTTTCAGATAAGGGACGACATCCTTGATGTGGAAAGCAGCGCCGAAACTTTGGGTAAAAGCAACAGCGATGCCGACAACAACAAGGCTACCTTTGTTTCCGTCTACGGCCTTGAGGAGGCCAAGCGTCGCCTGGGAGAGGAGACAGCTATGGCCCTTGAAGCTATCGGCGCCTTGGGTGAAAAGGGCTGGTTCCTCCGTGAGCTGGCGGATTATTTGCTGAATCGCAACAGCTAAATCGAGAAAGTTCCCGCCCTGACGCTCCGTGGACGGGTTTTCAGCCCTTATTGAATTAGAGGTGACATAATGTTCAGTAAATTAGATCTGATAGTTGAGAGATTTGAAGAGCTGGGCCGCAAGATAAGCGATCCCGAGGTGATCGCCGACCAGGATAATTGGCGCAGGCTTATGAAGGAACACAGCGACCTGACTCCCATAGTTGAGAAATACGAGGAGTACAAGGCTGTCAACAAGACCATTGAGGACGCCAAGGAAATGCTTGCAGAAAAGCCCGACAAGGAATTTGAGGAGCTGCTTCGCTTAGAAATGGACGAGGCGAAGGAAAAACTCCCCGGCATCGAGGACGAGCTTAAGATCCTGCTCATACCCAAGGACCCCAATGACGAAAAGTCCGTTATCATGGAGATACGAAGCGGTACCGGCGGGGAGGAGGCGGCTTTGTTCGCGGGCGAGCTTTTCCGTATGTACTCCATGTACGCCGACAACCGCCGCTGGAAAATAGAGATAATGAACTCCAATCCCACCGATCTGGGGGGATACAAGGAGATCACCTTTTCCATAGAGGGAGCCGGAGCCTACAGCCGTCTCAAGTATGAGAGCGGCGTCCACCGGGTTCAGCGGGTGCCGGAAACCGAGTCCAGCGGCCGCATACAGACCAGCGCCGCCACGGTCGCGGTTCTTCCTGAGATGGAGGAGGTCGAGGTGGAGATAAATCCCAACGACCTGAAAATAGATGTGTTCCGGGCGGGCGGCCCAGGCGGGCAATGCGTTAACACCACCGATTCCGCCGTAAGGATAACCCATTTGCCCACGGGCCTTGTGGTGTCGTGCCAGGACGAAAAGAGCCAGTTTAAAAATAAGGATAAGGCCATGAAGGTGTTACGAAGCCGCCTTTACGAAATGATGGAGAGCCAGCGGAACGCCGAGATAAGCAGGGAAAGGAAAAGCCAGGTTGGCAGCGGCGACCGCAGCGAACGCATCCGAACCTACAATTTCCCTCAGGGCCGGGTCAGCGACCACCGTATAAATCTCACCTTGTATAAAATCGAAGCCATCATGAACGGCGACTTAGATGAAATAATTGACGCCCTCAACACCTATTTCCAAAGCGAAAAGCTGCGGGGCGGAATGGAGGAGTAAAAAATGGAAGCGCACAGAGAGTCGATCGCATTGACTAAACTTATTGAGGATTTTCATCTTGAGCAGGTGTATGTTCCGGACAATCTTAACAGCATCATGATAAGCTGCCCGGATGTGCATCGTCCCGGCATACAGCTTGGCGCTGGGTATTATGACTATTTCGACGCTGACAGGCTCCAAATACTGGGCAAGGCGGAACAGTTTTATATGATGGAAAAGACGCCAGAGGAACGGTTTGTAGCCTATGACAAGCTGATGGCTACGGGCATACCCGGCGTGGTTGTCACCCGTTCGCTCGACATATATCCCGAGCTGCTGGAAACGGCCAAGATACACCGCGTTCCCCTCCTCAGGACAGAGGACAACACCTCGAACTTCACAGCGTCGATGATAGGCAGCCTTAACGTCTATCTTGCGCCGACTATCACCCGTCACGGCGTGCTGGTGGAGGTATACGGCGAGGGCGTACTGCTTTTGGGCGACAGCGGCGTTGGTAAGAGCGAAACCGCGATCGAACTGATCAAGCGCGGTCATCGGCTGGTAGCTGACGACGCCGTTGAGATAAAGCGCACTTCCTCCAAGACCGTTATTGGCACTTCTCCCGAGATAATCCGCCATTTTATGGAACTCAGGGGCATAGGCATTGTGGATGTTAAGCGTATTTTTGGCGTCGGCGCGGTAAAGGACACCGAAAAAATTGACCTGGTGATAAACCTTGAGCCTTGGCAGCAGGGGAAAAATTATGAACGTCTGGGCCTTGACCGTGAGAGCACCAGCCTCCTTGGAATAGTGCTGCCCAGCCTGACGATCCCCGTCCGGCCCGGTCGAAATCTGGCGGTAATTATTGAGATAGCGGCCATGAACAACCGTCAGCAGAAAATGGGATATAACGCCGCTGCCGAACTCAGCGACCGGCTAACCAAGCAGATGGCTTCCCAGAATATAACAG
>CANQKL010000175.1 GCA_947624455.1 uncultured Clostridia bacterium | reverse complement strand
CGAGATAGCTGCCGCCGATACCAATGACAATCAGGGCTTTGCTGTTTTTTCTGATTTTTTCAGCGGCCTTTTTTATACGGGCAAACTCCTCCCTGTCATAAGTCTCGGGAAGTCTTACCCAGCCAAGGAAATCGCTGCCAGCGCCGCTGCCCTCCTTCAATGTCTTGTGAGCGGCGGCTATTGCCGGAGCCAGACCCTTGAACTCATCCTGAGACAGGAAGGGAGCGGCGGCGGCATAATCAAATTTAATTTTTGTCATAACTATTCCTCCGTAGAATAATATCTTTAGTTATTATAACACGTTATTTATTTCCAGTCAAGAATTTTTCTTGAAATTGTCTTGAAAAATACATTGAACAGTATTATAATATAATTATCTACTATAAATGCGAGGTAGTTATGAATACTAACGAAAAAATAAACTATATGGCTGAAAACGGCGAAGAACCTTGGGTAAACTACCCGTCCACCGCCGATCCGGGCTGGGACAGGCTCAGTCTGCAGCCAGCCCAGATCGACAGGTTCCCCCTATTCAGCCCGGCCGAGTCTGTGACTTCCTCCGTCATAGGAAAAAACGCTCTTGTGCCTCTGCGGCTGGACGCGCCAATAGTTGTGTCGCACATGGGCCTTGGCGCTCTCAGTCCCGAACTCAAATATGCCATTGCTCGGGCGGCTTCAGCGGCGGGAGTGGCCAACGGCAGCGGCGACGGCGGAGTGCTGGAGGAAGAGCTTCAACTCTCGTCCGCTTATATATACGAATACACTCCATCTCTGTGCGGCCTTACGCCGGAAGTTCTCGAACGGTGCAGCGCCGTGGAAATAAAGCTTGGTCAGGGCTGCGGAGGAGGCACTCCTTTTTTAGTTCCGGCGGGAGCGGAGGAAATGGTCTACCGTATGCGCGGCGGCGAGTCGGGGGCTTTCTTCTCCAATCCGGGACGCTTTGCCGATATAAGCTCCTCCGCCGACTTAAAGCTGATGATCGACGGTTTGCGCGAGGGCTGCGGCGGAAAGCCGGTTGGCGTAAAGCTGGCCGTCGGCAGGGTCGAGGACGATTTGGATCATATTATCGAAGCTGGGGCGGATTTTGTGACCCTGGACGGCGGACAAGGCGGCTGGCGGGGTAAGGATTACCTTATGGGGGGAATCTCTCCCGTAAGCGCCCTTTGCCGGGCAAAAGAGCATTTGGCCGCCCGGGGTTCGGACATCGACATAATAATCGCGGGCGGTATCAGCGCCGCTGGCGACGTAGCAAAGGCTCTGGCCCTTGGGGCCTCGGCCGCCGCTCCCGCCTCTGCTGTCCTCATCGCGGGCTGCGGATCGGTAATTGGCAAAAGCCCCTTCTCCAACGCCGAGACTGAAGCTCGAATCCTCAATTACCTGCGCGCCCTTATCGCCGGTCTAAAGGATATATGCGCCTACACTGGCCATGCGGCCTCCTCCGAGCTGTGTCCCGAGGATCTCGCGGCCCTGGACTATGGAACCGCCATGAAAACAGGGCTTAGACTGGCGTGAAATTTTTTCAAAATATGCTTGAAATATGCCGCAATATGTTGTATAATATACATATATAATATTTTGAAGGAGTGTTTGCTATGAAAACCTATCTTTTCAAGAAACAAATTTTCGCTCTGGCGTCGGCCGCGGCTCTGGTTTTTGCCTTGAGCTCCTGCGGCGAAAAGGACGCGGCGGTAAAAATAAACCTCCCCGAAAACCAGGAATACCTATCCCTCAATATCGGCGATGAAATTTCCGTTATCGCTCAGACAAAAAAGAGCGAAACGATCTCCTGGAGCTGCGAGGACGACTCTGTCGCCGTCATCTCCCCTTCCGGTCAGTTGACCGGCCTTGCTAACGGAGTCACCGTGATCACCGCGAAAACTGAAAGCGGTTACGACAACGTAGGCGTTGTGGTCGGCAACGGCGTCAAGGGCATGGCTGCGGCAAATCCCGCCACCGGCGAAGGTCCCGCCGCCCAACGTGTATTTAACGAAAATTCTCCCATCACAAACGTTAGCATCTCCCTCAACGGCATGACCGAGGACGAAACTCTCATACTCTCTAACGGCGACGAGGGTACGTTCCGGGTGAACGTCACTCCTTCCGATTGCTCCGACCCCATCTACTTCGAATCTTCGGCCCCCGATGTGGTCACGGTTGACGACGAGGGTCATGTGGTCCCCGTTTCAAAGGGCAGCGCGACAATAACCGCCACGGCTCCAAACGGCGTCAGCGACACATTTAAAATCTTTGTTAGATAAAGCGGGGGACCTCAGATGAAAAAAACCGTCCTGCTGACGCTGTCGCTGCTTCTGCTCTTGGCGGGCTGCGGCGGCAAAATATCCATCAGCGGCGATGATATCGAACTCGGTTTAGGTCAAACATATAAGCTCAAGGTCTCCGGAGCGGATAAAACCGAACTCACCTTCTCGTCCATGGATCCAAACATAGCTTCCGTGGATGCGGACGGCGTTGTTACCGGCAACGGCGACGGAGTGACGGTCATTACCGCTCAGGCTGGGGACAAGTATGACAATATCGGCGTCATAGTCGGCACTGGAGTGGCCCGGTATGTGGACATGAACGGCAACGTCGTTTCATCTGTCACCGGCTCTCCCGTGGACGAGGGCGACATTACAAATGAGAGCAACATAACCGCCCTTGCCATTTCCCTTGTTGGCGGCGGGAGCGAGGACGTTACCATCGACACCGAACGCACATATGAGATAAAGGTGACTCGCACCCCTGCCGACAGCGTTGACAAGGTGACGCTACGCATAGCCGACCCCACCGTGGCAAAGGTAGACGGCAACATTCTCAGCGGCGTGGCCAGGGGAAAAACCACCTTAACCGCCACGGCTCCTAACGGAGTCAGCGCCGAAATGATAGTGAGGGTTAAATAGTGAGGGTCAAATAAAAGGAGAAAGTTATGTATTTATTCGCTTTGCTTTTGGGACTTATCCTCCCCTTCTCCATGCCGATGACGGCCGGATACGATCAAGGCGCGGCGACAGTGGACGCCGGGAAGAAAGCATATCTTCCGGAGACGGAAAACGACCAATTTTTTGCCATATTATCTGATGAAATAATAGATTACCGCGCAACCCCTCTCAATTCGGACGGAGTAGACGATTTCGTGCGGCTGTATCTGGAAAATTTCAAGAACGAAAACGGATATGATTATACAAAAAGCTCTCCCGAAGAGCTTGCGGCGGCGTCCTTCCGCGTTGACGACCCGGCTTTGACTGAGGCGGGTTTTCAGTTGTTCGTTCATGTAGAGGGAGAATCGGTCAGCATAGCGGATGCGTCCTATTTGATATATGACGGCGTCCTTTATGAGCTTGGCTTCGCGGGCTTTGGCGGGAACGCTCTGACCGGCTATGCCGTGGCCGACCTTAACGGCGACGGACAGGCGGAACTGTTCCACTCTTTTACATGGTGCGGCTCGGGCGTTCCGGGGGCTGAGTGTTTAGGATGCTTCGATCCGGCGGACAGAAAGGGTATTCTCATCTACAACCAGCCTCTCAAATTTGTCAATGACGGGGTTCAAAATATCTGCCCTGTTCCCGTTCTTGACAACGGAGCGCTGAAAGCGGCTCACGGTTACGGTATGTGGGGCGGTTGTATACAAGACGGCGAACTAAAAATGCCCATTGGCAAGGATTACGGCGAGATCGTCTATGAAAATGGCGAATATGCGATTAAAGAAAATGCATAATAAAATGTCTGGGGCTGTAAAAAAATGGCGCAGACCGTTCAAGGGCTGGAAGTCTTTAATTAAGGCAAATTTGATAAACACGGCAATAAAATCAAAACTATGAATTGATGTAGAAAAACCGCCTTTTTACAAGAAAAAGGCGGTTTTTCTTTTTTTCTATGCCCTTGAACTACGAACGAAAATCACCGCTCGTCAGCGTCGGAGCAAAGCCTGTCT
>CANQKL010000174.1 GCA_947624455.1 uncultured Clostridia bacterium | reverse complement strand
CCAGACGCTGACATAGCTGCATCCGCCCTCGGATATGATAATAGGCTTGCGGCTGCCATAAGTCTCATACACCTGGTCAAGAATGTCAGTCCACCGTCCGCGCTCTATGCCCTGGCCAAGCGGATCGTTGTCGGGGTTGTATTCCTGATAAGTACTCAGACCTACATAATCAACATATTCGTCCCCCGGATAATAGAGGTCTATCGTATCCGAGGGATAAAAGTTTGGAGCCCATACCATAGCCACCGAGGGGGCGTAGGTTTTGAAAACCCTGGACACCAAACGGAACTTTTCGATGTATTTGTTGTAGTCGGCCGTGTACCAGGGACAGGTCACATCGTTCATCTCATTTGCAAAGCGAAGAAGTATCTTGCATCCGGTGGACTCAAGGAACTGAGCCTGGCGTATGAGATATTCGTCTTCCACGACCTCGTCCATGCCGTTTTGCGGCTGTAAAGCCATTTCAAGCACTGTGCCGTTTTTACGGGCCGGTTCATAATACCAGCTTCCGATATCAGAAAACTCCTCGCCATAGTTAAAGTATTGCAGCTCGAGTCCGTGTTCTACTCCTGTAAGTTCGCTTATATCGGTGTTATAAGTGGAACCGAGAAGGATGCCGTTCCGAGGCTCGTTCGGCGCGTTAAAATATTTTGTCCTGTCATAAGCCGGATCATTGGTTTTGAGGTACAGCCGCACGTCGGTGTCGGCAGACTGGGCCAGATTGCGGAAATGGAGTGCCGTTTCGCTCTGTCCGGCCACTTGATCCCAGTAATAGGCGCTGCGCTCATAGCTCAAAGCCGCCTCATGAAACTTCCCAGCCAGGGCTAAGCTCTTGCCCTCGTTTCCAAGGGCGATGGCTTTGTTAGTGACGTTGTTTCCTCCAGCCCGGCTTTCAATATCTTTTATCAGTTGAAAATCTGGGTCATCGACCGTCACAGTTTGACTCGTACTGTCCCAGCCAACCTGTGCGCCGAGCGCCTCCATCACCACGCGGATGGGCAGATATATCCTCCCGTCCATGGCGCGGGCGGCGACCTCGTTCGTAACTGGCTCCTCGTTCCTGTAAATCTTATCGTCCCCGATTGGAACAAGCACAGTTACATTGTCTTTAGCGACCACCGCAGTCTGAGTATCAGCGTTATATTCAACATAGGCTCCATAGGCCTCGCAGGCGGCGCGAAGCGGCACGAGGGTTCTTCCGTTCTCGGCAAAGGGCTGACCGTCGCCGGGGCCAAAACGCACGCCAGTCCCATTGACTTTCACTCCGATAGCAAACGCCGACTGGGCGGCAAAAAGAGCTAATATCGCCGCGGCGGCAAAAAATATTTTTTTCATCTGTTTCCCTCCTCATATTTTTCTCTGTATGTCGCTAGTGTAGTAAGCTACCACGCTTACCTCCCTGCCATGAATGTCCTTGCCCATGATCGTTGCCCCGCCCAGGCTCATAAGTTCGCCCAGCCTTGCCGAGGCGATTTCCATGCGGAGTACCTCGCGATTTTCAGAATATATGGCTATTTCTTTTTCATCTACGATATTTATTACCGCCTCGCGACAGAGTATTGTCTCGCCGTTTTCGTCACGGTTGGAGACGTACAGAACCTTACGGTTACGAATACGCTCCAACAAGGCTTTCTGCTCCTCGGCTTCACGCTGCTGCTCTTTCTTCTTTTTTGAAAAGAACATCAGCCCCACCTACCTTGTTATCATGGTGCCTATACCTGTGTCTGTAAATATCTCCAGAAGCAGGCAGTGCGGTACCCGTCCGTCAATGATATGTACGTGGCTTACTCCGGATTCGATGGCGTCCAGGCAGCCCTGTACCTTGGGTATCATGCCTCCGCTGATAGTTCCGTTTTCTATCATTTCATCGGCGGCCGCACGGCTCATTTCGTATATGACGTGTCCGTCTTTGTCAAAAACGCCCTCTATATCCGTCAGGAACATGAGTTTTTCAGCGCCAAGGGCGGCAGCTACAGCCGAGGCGGCGGTGTCGGCGTTTATGTTATAGCTTTGACCCTCCGCGTCCGTGCCGATGGGTGCGATAACCGGAATAAACTGGTCGTCGGCAATGAGGTTAAGCACGTGGGTGTCAACGCTGACCACGTCGCCGACATAGCCTAATTCCTGTTCCTTGCCATCGACAACAGTTGTTTTTTTGCGGCACTGGATGATCCCGCCGTCAATGCCGCAAAGGCCGATAGCCTTGCCTCCTTTAGCGTTAAGAGAGGAAACGATGGCCTTGTTTGTCTTTCCCACCAGCACCATCTGCGCCACCGCCATAGTGTCGGCGTCAGTATAGCGCAGTCCGTTAATAAATCGGCTCTCAACATTATAAGTTTTGAGTGCGGCGGTGATGTCCGGGCCGCCGCCGTGGACGACAATAGGCTGGGCTCCAATATATTTGAGAAGGGTTATGTCCTCCATAACCGACTGCTTAAGCTCCTCATTGACCATGGCGTTACCGCCGTATTTTATCACAATGGTTTTTCCGCTGATTTTTTGAATGTAAGGTAGCGCCTCGACCAGTATGCCCGCTTTTTTTATGAATTCCGTCATTTTTTCAGTGTTTTCCATATTCTATTCTCTCCTACAGATAAAGTCCTGCCTGAAGCAGTCCGGTCCCCTCCGGCAGTCCGAACATAAGGTTCATGTTTTGAATAGCCTGACCGGCTGCGCCCTTGACAAGATTATCAATAGCGCTTACAACTATCACGCGGTTAAGTCTTTTATCCACCGCCAAGCCGATGTCAACAAAATTACTGCCAGCCACATGGTTGCTTTCGGGCAGTTTGCCGTTGTCGTATACTCGCACGAAATATTCGCCCTCATAGAAATCCTTATAAAGCTGAACCAATTCCTCCTGGGATTTGTTTGTTTTCAGATTGGCATAGCAGGTGGCAAAGATGCCGCGCTTCATTGGGACAAGGTGCGGACTGAAGGAAAGCTTGATCTCCTCCCCGGCGAGCAGGCTAAGCTCCTGCTCGATCTCGCTGGTGTGCCGATGCGTGCCGAGCTTATATGCCTTTATGTTTTCAGTACATTCACAGAAGTGGTAATCCAGCGCCAGACCGCGTCCGGCCCCGCTCACTCCGCTTTTGGCGTCAATGATAATTGAAGAATTATCTATCATTCCGTGCTTTACCAGAGGGGCCATTCCCAGGATCGAGCAAGTTGTATAGCAGCCTGGATTACCTACAAGCCGTGTTTTTTTAATTTCGTCACGGTGTAGCTCGCACAGCCCGTAGACCGACTCCTTGAGCAGCTCAGGCGCGCTGTGAGGCTGACCGTACCATTCCTCATACACCTTTGCGTCGTTGTACCTGAAATCTCCGCTCAAATCTATCACCCGAAGCCCGGCGGCATACAGGGCGGGTATTACCTCCTTTGAGGCGCCGTGAGGGAGCGCGGTAAATACTACGTCACATTTGCTGGCCGCCTTTTCAATATCGAGTTCCTCGCACTCAATGTCGCAGATCCCCCTGAGACTTTGATATATATCGCCTATTTTCTGACCCTTAAAGGTTTGCGACACCGCCATAGTGATCTCACAGTGTTCATGCCGGGACAGCAGCCTGACTACCTCAATGCCCGCATATCCCGTAGCGCCTAGGATCCCAACTCTTATCATATCAATACCTCCACATCTATTATAGAAGATTTTATAATTATACAACGCCGCGCATAAAATTGCAATACCTTTTTTTAAATTTTTTAATTTTTTCAAGTAAAACGACGCGGTATTCCGCGCCGTCTGAGCGCTGACAAAGGTCCGCGCTCTCGCTGGGACAACCCGAACGGTTTCCCCAGCGGTCACCCCCTTCCGCATCGGGCGCTTTCGCTTACGAAATATCATTCTTATTGTGATAAAAATGATATTTCTACCCCGATTATAGTATAAAATCTCGGGTACACGCCCCGAGATTTTATGTTTT
>CANQKL010000173.1 GCA_947624455.1 uncultured Clostridia bacterium | reverse complement strand
GCCCTCCGGCGCCGATGGGTAAAATAATCCTTCACGACGAGAAGTGGTGCGGCGAAAGCGCGTCGGGTAAAATCGCCCGAGTCAGGGAGGAGATGGAAAAGCTTAAGCTTACCCACTATGGCGTGGGCAAGCTGGACTGCATTATGTGGCTGTGCAACATCCGCGGCTCCGACATACATTGCTGCCCCTTTGCCCTCAGCTATCTGCTGGTGGGGCCAGACAGCGTCCGCCTCTACATCGACCCGGCCAAGGTGGAGGACGCCGAACGCTATGCCCTTGAGCAACAGGGCGTTAGCCTTGCCGACTACGAGGATATCTACGTCGATATCGCCGCCCTGGGAAAGGAAGCTACGCTGGGCCTCGATTTTGGGATAAATAACAGCGCCCTGGCTTCGGCTGCAAAGAATTGCAGCGTAAAGCACATCAACGATATTCTGACCCGCTTTAAGGCGGTCAAGAACAAGGTCGAGAACCAAAACCTTGTAAAGTGCTATGAAAATGACGCTGTAGCTTTGGTAAAGGGGTTCTACTACATTTACGACTGTCTCAGCTCCGACCGAACCATAACCGAGCTGGACGTATGCAAAAAGCTGCTGGAGCTTAGGGCGTGCCAGCCCTATAATATGGGCCCCAGCTTTGAGACCATAGCCGCTTACAAGAGCAACGCGGCTATGATGCACTACAGTCCCACTCCTGAAAATAACGCCGTCCTCGGGGCGGAGGGTATGCTCCTCATCGACTCCGGCGGCCATTATCTGAACGGAAGCACCGACATAACCCGTACTCTGGTTCTCGGCCCCATAACCGAGGAAGAACGGCGGGACTTCACCCTCGTGCTTAAGTCCAGCATAGCCATGATTTCAGCCCGGTTTTTAAAGGGGACCGCCGGAGCAAATTTGGATATTCTTGCCCGGGAGCCTTTGTGGAAGGAGGGCATAGACTACAAGTGCGGCACCGGCCACGGCGTGGGCTTTTATCTGAACGTACACGAGGGACCGCAGAACCTCAGTCAAAGCCTGCGGTCAGTACCAATGGAACTGGGGATGAACGTTACTATAGAACCTGGGGTCTATATCGAGGGTAAGTACGGCATCCGCACGGAAAACGACGTTGTCGTTGTGCCGTGGAAAACCACTGAACATGGAGAATTTTACGGCTTTGGCCTATTGTCCTTCGTACCCATTGACGTCAGCGGCATTGATCCCAGCCTTCTCACTGACGATGAGATAGAATGGCTCAACCGTTACCACGAGGAGTGCCGCAAGCGGCTGATGCCCAGACTTACCAAAGAGGAACAGGACTGGCTGACCAACTACACTCGGGAGGTACGGCGATGATAGGCGAGGAGCTTGAAAGGAGGCTGCGCTTCCTTATAGAAGCTGATAAAATGAAAAATGTGGAGCGTCAGACCCTGATAGCCGACGGATCGAGGCGGGAGACTGACGCCGAACATTCCTGGCATTTCGCGCTGATGGCCCTGACCCTTTTTGACCACGCCAGAAATAAGGATAAAATTGATCTGGATAGGGTCATAAGGATGGCGCTGGTTCACGATCTGGTGGAGGTTTACGCCGGGGACACCTTTTGCTACGACGAGGAGGCTAATAAAGACAAGGCGGATAGGGAAAAGACTGCTGCCGACCGGCTTTTCGGTTTGCTGCCCGAGGAGCAGGGCGAAGAATACCGCAGGCTTTGGGAGGAGTTCGACGCAAAGGCTACCCCTGACGCCGCTTACGCCGCGGCCATCGACCGCCTCCAGCCCCTTATAAACAATCACCTGACCGACGGTCACACCTGGAAAAAGGGAAACGTTCGGGCGGAGCAGGTGAGAAAGCGCATGGAGCCGGTGAAAGAAGCGATGGACGATGAAACCGCCGCTCTGGCTGACTGGATAATCGGCGAGGGCGTTCGGAAAGGTCTTTTAAAATAATTGGAAAATTTTTAAAAAAGGTATTGCATAATTTTGCATTTTGATGTATAATTACTACCTGAAAAAACTGTTGGAAGGAATAGCGTGAAAAATCGTGTTATTCTTCGGGCGGATTTTATATGCCGTCGAAATTTTCTTTACCGGTAAATGGGTTTGGAAACGACGATGCGCATAATAATCTCTTGTCGTTCCTTTCTGTGCGGATGAGAGATTTATGTAATTTAAAAATTTTGCCGACGCACAGCGGCGGAATGGAGATTATTATGGCGGAAAAAATAGTACTGGCTTATTCCGGCGGTCTTGACACCTCTATTATAATAAGCTGGCTCAAGGAAAATTACGAGGGCTGCGAGGTCATTGCCGTATGCGGCGACGTGGGCCAAGGCAAGGAGACCGAGGGTCTTGAGGAGCGGGCCAAGGCGGCCGGGGCCTCCAAGCTCTACCTTGAGGATCTGAGAGACGAATACGTGGAGGACTTCATTTATCCCGTGGTCAAGGCCGGGGCCGTTTATGAGGGAAAGTACCTCCTGGGTACCAGCCACGCACGGCCCATTATTGCCAAGCGTCTGGTTGAGATCGCTTTGGCCGAGGGCGCAACGGCCATTTGCCATGGAGCTACCGGCAAGGGCAACGATCAGGTGCGCTTTGAGCTGACGATAAAGGCCCTGGCTCCTCAGCTTAAGATCATAGCTCCCTGGAGAATTTGGGATATCAAGTCCCGCGAGGACGCTGTGGATTATGCCGAGGCACATCACATCCAGATCCCCGTTACTAAAAAGGAGCTTTACTCCCGTGACCGCAATATCTGGCACATCAGCCATGAGGGCATGGATCTGGAGGATCCCGCCAACGAGCCTCAGCTTGACAGCCTGCTCAAGCTCACCGTTCCTCCTGAGAAAACTCCCGACGAGCCTAAGTACATCACCATAGGCTTTGAAAAGGGCAAGGCCGTTTCCCTTGACGGCGAAAAGCTGTCTCCCCGGGTATTGGTCGAAAAACTCAATGAGATCGGCGGAGCCTACGGCATCGGTATCGCCGACATAGTTGAAGACCGTCTTGTAGGCATGAAGAGCCGCGGCGTGTACGAAACTCCCGGCGGCACTATCCTTTACTACGCTCACAACGAACTGGAGTACCTCTGCCTTGACCGCGATACCCAGGCTTTCAAGCGTCACGTTGCAATCAAGCTCGCCGAGCTGGTTTACGACGGCAAGTGGTACACCCCCCTGCGGGAGGCCATTTCCGCCTTTGTTGACAGCACTCAGGAGACTGTGACCGGAGAGGTGCGTCTCAAGCTCTACAAGGGCAGCGTTACCTCCGCTGGCGCCAAGAGTCCGTACTCTCTCTACAATGAGACGATAGCCAGCTTTGGCGACAGCCATGAGCTTTACAGCCACAAGGATTCCGAGGGCTTCATCAATCTGTTCGGACTGCCTCTCAAGGTTCGGGCCCTCATGAAGCAGAATCAGGAGAATAAATAAAAATAATAATATGGTATAAAAGGGTCGTTTCTTTAGGTGGACTTGTAATAAGGGCCATTTATTGAGTAAATGATAATGGCTTCCCCTTGAGTAAATACTGATTAAGTACTGAGATTGTCAAAAAAGTCAAGGCTTTTTTCAAAAATTTTGCTGTCTGCGTGGTTTAATCGGCGTTTATCTCGAGGGGAAGGCTTTTTTATCAGTGGAAAGTGACCGCCCTCTTTTGTACCTTAGAAAGGGTGTTATAAGTTATGAAGCTTTGGGGCGGACGCTTTGAAAAGTCCACTGACGCTCAGGCTAACGACTTTCAGTCGTCCATCCGTTTTGACCGGCGGATGTACCGACAGGATATCATGGGGTCAATGGCTCATGCCGAGATGCTGGGCCGTCAAAAAATCATACCCGAAGAGGACAGTCGGCTAATCGTAAAAACTCTTGGCGAAATATTGGAGGATATAGAGGCCGGGAAGGTGGAGTTCCTTGTGGACGCCGAGGATATCCACATGAATATCGAAAAGATA
>CANQKL010000172.1 GCA_947624455.1 uncultured Clostridia bacterium | reverse complement strand
TCAAGAGCGTCGTGCTGTACAAGCTGTACAAGGCCGATGTTGTAAACTGTCTTTCCTTCTTCTTCGGACGGGTTGGCGTTAGACTGGTTAACGTTGGACTCAACGTTGTTTTCCTTGCCTCCGCAACCGGCCAGAGCGGCTACGGCCAAAGTCAGGGCCAGAGCCAGAACCAACAGCTTTTTTAAATTCTTCATTTTTATCTACCTCTTTCTTTTTTGGGTTTTTATCAAAATACGGACGGAAGGAGTTTCCAACCGTCCGTATTTGATTAGCTATTAATAATGTTCAGTTGTATGAGGGGTAATTACTCCGCAGCTGGGAAAGCGGCGCTCTGGCCAAGAGCTATGGGAGAACCATAGTTCGTGCCGCTGAGCACGTCAGCCCAGTTGAAATCAAGTACAAGAGAGAACTGAACCTCGTCGGCGTCTACACCGTTGATAACGAAGTCCTTGGCAACATCGGCATTCTTCAGCATAGCAAGGCTGAAGCTGGTGCCTTCCTGAGATACGCCGTTGATAACGGGTACCTTCTTGTTGTTCTCCCACTTGTAAGCGAAGTAAACAAGAGCAACCTGAGCGTCGTCGCCGTACTTGTCAAGCATATCGCCAACATACTCGGCGTTGTACTGAACGGATACGGGAACGGTAATACCGCCATTGGGAGCGGCAGTAACCTCGCCAACTACGATAGCGGCGGGAAGCTCGGACTCGTCCTTAAGGTCAACCGCGATCTTAAGCTCGGGAGCGGCCTCGTAACCCTCGGAAACGATCTTACCAACGATAACGCCTTCCTTGTACTCCCAAACTACGTCTACGGTAGCCTGGGTGCCGTCATCAAGAGTAACCTCAAGCTGAGAGGGAAGCTCGTTTACATCGGCGGCCGAGGTGGGAAGCTGAGTCTCTACAGACTCAACGACCTTGTTGTCGGAAACAACGGGCTTCTTAACAGTAGCGGTGATGGCCTCTACGCCATCCTGATACTTGTAGCCAGCGGGAAGCTTAGCGGTAGCGGTACCCTCGCCGTCAACAACAGCGGTGGTATCCCACTCAACGGTAACGTCAGCGGTCTCGCCGCCTACAAGGTTGACCTTGATGGGATTGGGAAGCTCGTCAACACTGTTTACAACGATGGGATCACCTGCAAGACCGGTTACTTCCTTGTCAGTGGGAGCGGGCTTCTTAACAGTAGCGGTGATAGCGGCCACGCCATCCTGATACTTGTAGCCAGCGGGAAGCTTAGCGGTGGCGGTACCCTGGCCGTCAACAACAGCGGTGGTATCCCAAGTAACGGCAATAGTATCAGTAGAGCCATCGGCAAGGACAACCGTGATGTTATCGGGAAGCTCTTCAACGCTGTTTACAACGATGGCATCGCCGGAAAGACCGGTTACTTCCTTATCGGCGGTGGTTTCGCCTATGGTGATATGGTTAGTATCATCAAAAGCAGCAAGGACTTTTACTTCCGCACCACTAGCGTCGCCAAAATACACAGCAGCTACATCAGCAGTTGTGCTTCCTACCTTGAACTTGGGGTCGCCTGTGTTCTTAACCTTAAAGAACAGTTTGGCAAACTCAAGAGAAGTCTTACCAGCAGGAATATCAACACCTGTAGGATAAGTATCAAGGTCGGGATATGCAGTAAGAAGATATGTGCCGGCCGCAGCGTCAACCTTGCTCAGGCCCCAGTCATAGCTACCGGTTCCTTCATCTACATTAACTCTGGGATAATCTGCACCACTGTTAGTGCTGATAACACGGGTAGCATCAACACCGAGATGTGTTACAGGGGTAAGGATATTGGGATCCCAGCTAATACCTATATCAGCCAACTTGGTTTTTGCATAATTTACATTGTTAATCTTAACAACAACCTCAAACATTTCGTCCTTGGCATCAAGATCGTCCGCACCAACAAAATTATTATATGAAGGTGTCTTTGCAACCTCGAGTGTAATGGTCACATCATCAGCAGCGAAAACAGACACACCGCCAATAGAAAGAACCATTGCAAGAGCGAGAATAAGGGAAACAATTTTCTTCATTACTATTAACCTCGCTTTCAAATCCATTGTCTACCACTCACAACTTACTCAGCGGCATACGCGTCCGCAGCCTTCATTCTATAACCACTGAGGATAGCTGTAAGGTCATCAGAATCAATCAAGCCACTGTCATTAAAGTCAACATTCTCATTGTATGCTGCATCGCCCTTTGCGGCTCTGTAGGCAGCAAGCACAGCAGAAAGGTCATCGGAGTCGATAACATCCTTGGATGTCCCCTCATCGCTTACATTACCAGGAACAAGAGCTGTCTCGGGAAGAGTAACATCGTGATCAACGACCTCAGCCTTGATTGTCCTGTACAGATAACCGGCACGGCCTATTACAACATCGTAATTGCCTTTTTCTACCTTAAGGGTAAATTCACCGCTAGTTTTATCAACCTTTACAGGATCCTTCCCCTCAATAGAGGCTGTAACCTTGGTGATATCCGCAGTCTTGTCTGAATCATTAACTTTCAGGCTAACCTTACCAATAATGCTAAAGGTGCCAGTGGTCTTGCCTGTAAGGTCGATGAGCTGAGCTTCTTTAGCGGCGGCAATATCCGTAGCGCCGAACCATACATTGTAAACATTACCCTTGTCCAGAGTAAACTCATAGTTGAATTTACCGCTGGCAGCGGTCTGCTGGTCGATGTACCTGATGTTGTCATCTTTAACTTCGGCGAGGGATGTGTTTTCGGGGGCCACAAGAATAGTGGATTCGGGAGATACGGCATCACCGGTGATCTGGCCGCTGATTACGACCTTGCCGGTTTCCGGGTCGGGGGTGATCTGGATATTGGTAATCTCGTTAGCCGCAAAGGCGGTCATACCGAGAGCCATAACGAAACCAACCGCTCCGACAAGGACTTTGCCGAACAATTTTTTCATTTAGAAAACTCCTTTCCTATACAAAATATATAATGTAATTTTTTGCGATGTTCGTCAAGTGGCTGGCCCGCGTCCCCCCTCAAGGGCGCAAGCCGCCACTCAACCATTACATACTATAAGTATACCATAACTTTGAAATTTTGCAAGTGTTTTTTGCAAATCTCAGCGAAAAATTTTATTTTCGTCAGGTTGTACAAAATTCAAGTTATGGTTTTATTGATTTTTACCGCCATCTTGTGCGGCGGCAAACCGCAAGCCCCAAACGGTTTTAGTTTTCGGGGGCGGCTTCGGCGGGAGCGGCTTCCTGAGCGGGAGTTTCCTGAACGGGAGCTTCCTGGGCGGGAGATTCGGGAGCGGGGGCTTCGGGAGCCTCGGCGGCCTCGACCTCGATCACATCGCCGCCGTCGGAGCCTTCCTGCTCCTGTTCCTTTTCAAGAGAACGGGACAGCTCCTCCATCTCGGCATAAAGACGCTGTATCTCGTCGCACTTTTCATTGATAACGGCTGAAACGTCCTCGCCGGAACGGTTGGCGGTATAGGCGGCCTTGCCGATATCCTTATAAAGGCTGTTGATATCCTTCTGAACCTCGGCTATTTTTAGGCGCACTCTGGCGTCGCCGTAAAGCTCGCTTATCTTTTTTCCGGCTTTGTCAGCCAGATCAAGCACCGCGTCGCGGGCCTCGTTCATCTTTTCACCGGTTTTTTTCATCATTTCGTCAATGTTTGGCATAGTTCTTTCCTCCTTTTTATTCTTAGTAATATTGTAGCACTTTTATTTTAAATTGTCCATAGTTTTTTTAAAATTTTTTACGGAATATCCATGTCCTTGCGGGAACAACCCGAACGGTTTTTCCCGCAGAACCCTTTTCCGGAAACGTGCCGTTTCATCCATAGCTTTATGTTATTCTGCGAAGTTACATAAGCCATTAGATTGACATATAAAGTTTTGGGTCCAGCGTCACGCTGGCGGGCGCTTTCGCTTACGAAAAATCAATAAATTGATTTTTCTACCCCGATTAAG
>CANQKL010000171.1 GCA_947624455.1 uncultured Clostridia bacterium | reverse complement strand
AGCGCTGCCACTGTTGATCGTTGCTGACGCTTTCAAGAATGAAAGCGTGGTCAGCGCCCTGGCTCAGGGCCTGAAATATTCTAACCGGGGTAACGCTGTCGCAAAGGCGTTCATATATCACCGGCACGTGAGTTACCTTGGAGTGCGTTTCGAGAAGCTCTTTAACTTCTCCAAGACTGGGGTTCAGCATGGTAATTCCTCCTAAAAATACAATAAAAAATCCCATTGACCGCAAGGCCAATGGGACGAAATAACAATTCCGTGGTGCCACCCAAATTCAAGGGCAAAGCCCTCCTCAAAGGAGTACAAGCATACTCCCGTTCCTTAACGCGGAACAACGGCGCAGATACTTACCTAGCAGATACTTACCTATAGGTGTTCTCCTTGCTCCTCGCAAATCCATTCACGAAAAAACGCTGTACCGGCTCTCAGCACCCCGGCTCTCTGTGACAGTTGGAATTATCGCTACTTACTTTTGGTCAAAGGATTTAATATTCGATTAAAGCTATTATAACACTATGATTTGATTTTGTCAAGTATTTTTTAAAAAATTTTGAGCGAAAATAATAAAAGTATCAAGCAGTTAAAAAACTGTTGATGATAATAAGCAATTTCCTTAATTTATGACAATAAAAAAGAGCCAGAAAAGGGCATTGTTCCATTTCCTGACGACTATTTTGACGGCATATAGGCACTTATATAATTTCTTCATTATTATACTAATACTTAAAGCCGTCATATATATTTATAAATTGTAATTGGGAACATACAAATTATTGGTCAACAGGCGAAGTTTATTTATCGTACCATTTTTTTGACGGCTTATTTAAAATAGTAACTGATACAAGACATAATTCTGCAATTTAACATACAAATTTCATAAAAAAAATGACCCTTTTTGGGTCAAAACTACTTGACAACTCTCTCTTAATGTGGTATTATTCTAAATAAGATGTTCAAAAAATTAACTCCGAACTGATTTATGTACGTCAAAAAGCCATAAATCCATAAATTAAGGAAATTGCTTAAAAACGCTGTGGAGGTGGGAAAATGCCGATTAAGCTTTATGAGCATAACAGGATCGCATACGATTCGGCCCTTGCAATGCTGCGTTCAAGCGGAAAAGCCGTCATAATCCACCCCACCGGAACGGGCAAGTCCTTTATCGGCTTCAAGCTGGCGGAGGAGCATCCAAATGACCGCGTGCTGTGGCTGTCGCCCAGCGAATACATCGTCAAAACTCAGCTCGAAAACCTAAAAAGAGAGAGCGGAGTTGAGCTTAGTAACATCACTTTCCTAACTTACGTCCGCCTTATGCTCATGACGGAAGCGGAGATTTTGAAATTAAATCCCGACTGGATAATCATGGATGAGTATCACCGCTGTGGGGCGGAAAGATGGTCTGACGGCGTGGCGAATCTGCTGTCGGCCTACCCAAACTGCCCGGCGCTTGGGCTTTCCGCGACCAATATCCGTTACCTGGACGGTCAGCGGGATATGGCGGCGGAGCTGTTCGACGGCAACGTTGCCTCGGAAATGACCCTTGGCGAGGCTATCGTGCGTGGCATACTTTTAAAGCCCAAGTACGTTGTGGCCCTCTACGACTACGAGGACGAACTTAACAACTACCAAAAACGGATAAATTCCACAAAAAACATCGAACTCCGAAACGCCAACCAGCGCAAGCTGGATGCCCTGCGGCGTTCCCTTGACAACGCCGACGGTATAGATGAGATACTATACAAGCACATCACGGACAAGCACGGCAAATACATCGTGTTCTGCTCCAGCGTCGAGGATGTTGTGACGCTCAAAAAACTGGCCCGCCGGTGGTTTTGGAAAATCGACGACGAGCCTCATGTTTACTCGGTTTACTCATATTTTGACGAGTCGAGCGGCGAGTTCGACGCTTTCAAGGCCGACGACAGCGACCACATCAAGCTGCTCTACTGCGTGGATATGCTCAACGAGGGCGTTCATGTTGACAACATCAGCGGCGTAATTTTGTGCCGCCTGACTGTTTCGCCCACGGTGTACAAGCAGCAGATAGGCCGCGCGCTGTCGGCCAGCAAAACCAACGACGCCGTGATTTTTGATTTTGTGAATAACTTCAAAAACCTCTATTCCGTCAGCTCTCTCGTTGACGAGGTGGCCGAGGCTGTGGTGTTTTTCCGTGACAACGGTATGCCGGGATATATTGTGAATGAGAGCTTTACCGTGACAGATGAGGTGCGGGACAGCGTGGAGCTGTTCAACGACCTCGAGGACACGCTGAGCGTGTCGTGGAACAACTACTACAATATCGCAAGAAAATATTTTGAGGAACACAGTAACCTCGACGTCCCCATTAGCTATAAGACCACTGACGGCGTTGCTTTGGGCCAATGGCTGAATATGCAGCGGAAGATCAGACGCGGAACGGCCATTGGTCTGCTCACACCGGCGAGGATAAGGATGCTGGACTCCATCGGAATGCGGTGGGAGCGGGGCGCGGAGCTGAGGTGGAATATGCTTTGGACACATTCGGTCGAATATTTCGATCTGTATGGCGACTTATCAGTAAAAACTACCTATGTATGTCCGGACGGTTATAGGCTTGGGGAACAAATAGGGAATCTTCGCAAGCTTTACAAACGCCCGCGCGGCAGCCGTGGAATGCTTACCGACGAGCATATTTCCATGCTTGACAGTATGGGGATTCAGTGGGAAGCTCGAAGCAGTTGGGATAAATACTTCCCGGAGGCGGAAAGATATTATGCCGAGCATGAAAATTTAGATGTCCCGTATGAATACGTGTCCGAGAATGGGATCAAACTGGGGGATTGGTTGAGCAGGTGTCGGCTCGGCAATGCAAAGTTGTCAGACGAACAGCAGCGTCAGCTCGAGGTCATGGGCGTAAATTTTACCAGCAAACGTGATACGGCCTGGGGCGAACATTATTGCGAAGCAAAAGAGTTTTATAAATCCCACGGGCATTTGAACGTGGATTATGCCTATAGGACGGATAAAGGGTTTAAGTTGGGAATATGGCTTCATAAGCAACGGAGGGATCGGTTGGCTGGGAAGCTGCCAAAAGAAAAAGTCTGCATGCTGGACGCTCTGGATTTTGACTGGGAGACTCCAAACACTCTTTGGGAGCGGCGATTTATAATGGCAAAGAGTTATTATGAACGCTTTGGAAACCTGAATCTAAAGGTCGCTGACAGCGTGGATGGAGTAATGCTTGGCTCATGGCTTCAAAAGCAGCGAGTCCTTCGTAAAAACGGTCAGCTTTCAGAAGCTAAAATCAGGCGGCTGTCTGAGATTGGCATGGAGTGGAAAACTCTTGACGATGTCCGCTGGGAAAAGGGATTTGAAAACGCGCGGAAATATTACGCTGTGAATATGAATTTGAAGGTTTCACGCAAATATCAGTGCGAAGATGGAAGTTTTCTCGGCCAGTGGCTGGACAAACAACGTAAAAATCTTGAGACAGGGCGGCTTGATCCGGAACGGATCAAACGGCTCGACAGTATAGGGATGGAATGGTCTAAAACATAGGAGGTGGCACGGTGACAGAACTACAAGAATACTTTATAGAGTTGTCCCGAGCGGCCATTGCCGACGTGCCGCCGCCCCTTCCGCCTGAAGGCATTGATTGGACGTGGCTCTGGGATAAGGCCAATGAGCAAAATCTTTCCGGCCTCATAGCCAGCGCCATCGAAAAGCTTCCAGAGAACGACAGACCGACAGATTTTAATATTTGGTACGTCTCCATGATGCAGACGGCCCTCATCATGGGCGACCGCTTCGATGAGTTTGATCGAGTGGTGAAAATTTTAAAGTCAAACGGAATTGCTCTGGTATGCCTAAAAGGCGCGGCAATAAAAAACTATTATCCCATAGAAACGCTTAGGACAATGGGCGATTTTGATATCTGGGTCGAGACCCACCAGCGCAAGGCCGCCGAGGATATCTTTAGGCGGGAGGGCTACTCGGTCGA
>CANQKL010000170.1 GCA_947624455.1 uncultured Clostridia bacterium | reverse complement strand
CTATGTACGCCGTCGGGAGGGCTTGCTCGGCTTCGCCTGCGCGAGCTGATTTTCGTTTGTTCTGCACGATTTTTTTGACAGCCCCCGTGCCTCCAAGTTACATAGTAAGTTTTTTTACAAGCCCTAAGTGCGCCGACCTTTGCCAGCGCGCCCGCCGGGGGAAACCGCTGCGGTTCCCCCAACCTTTTAACGGTAAAGCCTATTTTAGTCGAGTATGTCCACTGTTACCTTTTTGCCGTCGCCTATCCTTCTGGCGGCGCTTTTCATAACGACCCTTATAGCTTTGGCGATGCGGCCCTGACGGCCGATGACCTTGCCCATGTCGCTCTGAGCCACGCGGAGGGAATAAACCACCGCGTCGCCGCTCTCGTTTTCAGTCTCGGTGACAACGACCTCGTCGGGATTATCCACCAAAGGCTTCACAATAGCTTCAAGGAGTTCCTTCATTTCGTTCCTCCCGAATTACTCAATAATGCCGTGCTTTTTCATCAGAGCCTTAACCGTGTCGGTGGGCTGAGCGCCGGTGGCCATCCACTGCTTAACCTTGTCGCGGTCAACGGTGAACTTGCTGGGGTTGGCGAGGGGGTCGTAAGTACCTATCTCCTCAATGAACCTGCCGTCCCGGGGATAGCGGGAATCCGCCACTACCACTCTGTAGAAAGGAGCCTTTTTCGCGCCTATTCTCGTAAGTCTGATCTTTACCATGTGTAAATACACCTCCGTAAAAAATTAAAAAATATATAATAACTTTTTTGTTATTAACTAAATATTGAATGGGAGCTTCATTTTCTTCATCTTTTTGGGATTGGAAAACATTTTCAGCATTTTCTGCATCTGCTCGAACTGACGCATAAGGTTGTTTACATCCTGTATGCTGACGCCGCTGCCCGCGGCGATCCGCTTTTTCCGGCTGGCGTTTATAATCTCAGGCTTTTCCCTTTCCTCCTTTGTCATGGAGGTTATAATAGCCTGTATGCGGTCCAGCTGCCGGTCGTCCACCTTGACGTTTTTTAAGGCGTTTGCGTTGATTCCGGGCAAAAGTCCCATTATATTTTCAAGAGGGCCCATATTTTTCATTTGCGCCAGCTGGTCTAAATAGTCGTTAAAGTCAAAGCGTTGGGATCGGAGCTTCTGTTCCAGCTCGGCGACTTTTTTCTCATCAATCGCGGCTTGGGCCTTATCTATGAGAGAAAGCATATCCCCCATGCCCAGCACCCTCGACGCCATACGGTCGGGATAAAAAGGCTCGATATCCCCCAGTTTCTCTCCCACGCCCACAAATTTTATGCTCTTACCCGTGGCCGCGCGCACGCTGAGGGCCGCTCCGCCCCTGGTATCTCCGTCCAGCTTTGTCATTATTATGCCGTCGATGCCAAGCTGATCGTCAAAGGTTCCGGCCACCGTGACCGCGTCTTGACCTGTCATGGCGTCGACCACCAGCAGTATCTCAGTGGGCGACGTCTTTTCCTTTATCTCAGCCAACTCCTCCATAAGGGCCTCGTCTATGTGCAGACGGCCCGCCGTGTCGAGGATCACTGTGTCATACAAAGAGGTGTCGCAGTTTTTGACCGCAGTTTCGGCTATCTTGACGGGATTCTTGGTGTCAAAGTCCGCATAGACCCCAAGCCCCACCTGCTCGCCTACCACCTGAAGCTGCTTAATTGCCGCGGGACGGTAAACGTCGCAGCCCACAAGCAAGACCCGCTTGCCCTGCTTTTTCAGAAGTCCGCCCAGCTTTGCGGCGTGAGTAGTCTTTCCCGCGCCCTGAAGGCCCACCAGCATATATACCGTCGGAGGCTTCGGAGACACGGTGAGCTTGGCCTGGGCACCGCCCATGAGCCACGTCAGCTCGTCCCGAACCACCTTGATTATCTGCTGACCGGGAGTGAGGCTTTCCATCACCTCGGCGCCGGTGGCCTTTTCAAAGACCCGCTTTTCAAATTCCTTGACGACCTTGAAGCTTACGTCCGCCTCGAGCAGGGCCATACGAACCTCTCTCATGGCCGCTTTTATATCCTTTTCGGAGACAACGCCCTGGCCCTTGAGCCGTTTAAATGTCTCCTGGAGCTTTTCGCCCAATGATTCAAAAGCCATTATCTCTCTCCGTTCCTGATGATCTCGGTTTCCTTTATGATGCGCTCGGCAAGGACGTTTATCTCCGCGCCTCCGCCGCGCTCAAGGATTTCCCCGGCCCAGCCGCGGATCCTGTCCAGAGAGCGGAAGCGTTCGTAAAGTCCGAGCCTTTCCTCCGCCTCGGTCAGCGCCGTTTCTCCCCGTTTTATGAAATCTCGCACGCCTTGGCGAGTTATATCCATGAGTTCGGCAATTTCCGTCAGAGAATAATCACTGTTGTAATAATAATCCAGGGCCGCGGCCTGTTTTTCTGTGAGCAGGCCGCCGTACAGATCCAAAAGTACCCCGTATCTCAAATCCTTTTCCATATTGGCACCTCGTCTGTAAAGCGCTTGTGCTTTACACTCCAGGTATTATACATCAAAATCTAAATTTTGTCAAGCTTTTTTTGAAAAAAATTTTTACCATTGACAAGCGGTAAAAAACAAATTATAATTAAAGTAACAATATTTTGAAAAGGCGTGAAAAAAATGCTCAAGGTTTTCCTTGTTGAAGATGAAAGCCTCATATGTCAAGGATTGAGGGACGGGGTTCCCTGGGAGGACTGCGGCTTCGAGTTTTCCGGCGAAGCGTCCGACGGGGAAATGGCCCTGCCGCTCATCCGCCGGGTTCGGCCCGACCTGCTTATCACAGACATAAAGATGCCCTTTATGGACGGCCTTGAACTGTGCCGCCTGGTGTCGAAAGAGCTGCCTGACACGAAAATAATCATTCTCAGCGGGTACGACGATTTTCAGTACGCCAGGCAGGCTATCGAGCTTCACGTAAGTCAATATCTGCTTAAGCCCGTTACAAAGAACACCATGATCGAGGCTCTGCGCTCCCTTCGGACTGAGATTGAAAGGGACAGGGATCAGAGGGATTTTTTGCAGCGCTTCAACCGCGAGATGCAGGAGTACGAAAAATATTCCCAGCGCAGGCTGTTCGAGCTTATGACCTCGGGTACGGCCTCGGTAGCCGAAATTTATGAAAAGGCGGCGGAGCTTGGCATCGAGCTGGACGCGGCGGGCTACAACCTTGTGCTGTTCATGATCCAGCCCCAGGTGGTGGCCGGGGAATATTCCGACTCCGCCGCAAGGCTGCTGGACGAGCTGGTGGACTATTTCATACACAGGCCGGAATATCTGCTGTTTCGGCCCAACCTAATGAGTTATGTGGTGCTGATAAAGGGCGAGGAGCATTTGCTGGAGGAGAGGACAAAGCTCTGCGTAGAATATATACGCAGCCGCTGCGAGGAGGAATCCGCTCCTCCCCAGTGGTACGTGGCCATAGGCCAGGGCGTGAGCCGCATAAGCGGTCTGCCCCGGTGCTTTTCACAGGTGAGCCACATACTCTCTTACCGTCACCTCATGCCAAACACCCACATCCTCACGTCGGAGCTGGCCGAAAGTCAGTCCGCCCGCGGCGAACTGAACGCCCTGTCGGGGCTGGACGCTTCCATGACCGATCCCATGATACTGCGCAACTTTGTCAAGACCGGTCTGGACGACGAGATCGAGGACTTTGTGGACGAGATACTGCACAACCTCGGCACGGCCGTGGACTCCATGATGTTCCGCCAATACCTGATGCTCAGCGCCCGTTTCAGCGCTGAGATCACCTTGAAGTCTCTGGGCTGCGATCCGGAGGAGTTCGTCAGCGGATTAGAGCCTTTTTCGCCCGGCGAACCGCCGGAGTTAAGGGATTATATGGTCAACGTGCTGCGCCGGGCGATCAGCCTCCGGGATCGGGAGTCCCAGAGCCAGTGCCGGACTATGATCCGCCGGGCGTTGAGGTACATCGACGCCAACTTCGCCGACGAGTCCATCTCCCTTAACGCCGTGGCCCGGGAGGTTAACGTCAGCGCAAACTACCTGAGCGCAATTTTCAGCCGGGAAATGGGCATGACCTTTGTGGAATATCTGACCCAGC
>CANQKL010000169.1 GCA_947624455.1 uncultured Clostridia bacterium | reverse complement strand
AAGTTGCTGAAAATTTGCAGAATAACCCTCCAGGATAGGATATTCACCCATAGGTCTAGAATCACGCCATGCAACCGTTCGATCTCAGATCCAAGGGCTCTCGGAAGATCGATCTGCGATCAGGATACCACCAGTTGAAGATTCGAGAACAGGATATTCCTCAATTTCCCTGTCGGCGATAGGGGACTTGCCATCGTTTATTAGATTGACCTTTTCTTCAATTATATCTACAGCCATGACCTCGTTGTGCTGTGCCAGCAGCACAGCCAACGACAAGCCGACATAGCCGGTGCCAGCCACGGCGATTTTTGCTTTTGATTCCATATTTGTTCACCATTTCTTACAAATCTATAATTGATAATATTTTCATATGCTCAATAGCTCAGATGACTTCGAGCATATAGAACAAGTACCGCTAGTAACGATTATGATCATGTTTAACCCTCCACCAGCGACAACAGATATTTCCCGTAGTCGGTCATGCTCAGCTCCTCGCCGATTTTGCGGAGCTGGTCGCTGTCTATGAAACCCCGCCGCCATGCGATCTCCTCGATGCAGGAGATATAAAAGCCCTGCATTTCCTGTACGGTCTTTACAAAGCCTCCCGCCTTGTGCATTCCCTTGGGCGTTCCCGTGTCGAGCCACGCCATGCCGCGCCCCATAAGGGCAACGCGGAGCTGCCCACGGCGGAGATATTCATTGTTTATCGCCGTTATCTCAATCTCTCCCCGATCCGAGGGCTTGACGTTTTTCGCTATCTCTACAACGTCGTTGTTGTAGAAGTACAACCCCGGTACCGCGTAGTTTGACTTGGGTTTTTTCGGCTTTTCCTCAATGGAAATCACTCTATTATTTTCGTCGAACTCCACCACCCCAAAGGCCGTGGGATTTTTCACCGGATAGCCGAAAATTGCGGCTCCGCTCGACTCCGCCTGTTCCTTGGCCTGCTGAAGCGTCGCCGAAAAATACTGTCCGTAAAACACATTATCACCCAGTACAAGACACACGCTGTCGCTGCCAATGAAGCTTTCTCCGATTATGAACGCGTCCGCCAACCCTCGCGGGGTTTCCTGCACGGCATATTCGATATGTATTCCGATTTTTGTTCCGTCGCCGAGCAGGTTTTTGTAGCCATCGATATCCTGAGGCGTGGAAATTATCAACACCTCGCGTATGTCCGCCAAAAGCAGCACCGACAACGGGTAGTATATCAGCGGCTTATCGTATATGGGGAGCAGCTGCTTTGACACTGAAATAGTGTTCGGGTACAGCCTTGTCCCCTTGCCACCGGCAAGTATTATACCCTTCATCTCATCCCAACCTTTGTTTTACTTCCTCAAACTTCTCAAGCGCGTGTTCTATGCAAACGTCCATGTTGTAGTACCGATATTCCGCCAGCCGCCCGCAAAGCACAATATTGCCGTAGCGCTCGGCCTCATGGACATATTTCATATAAAGTTCATTGCTTTCCGCCGTGTTCACAGGATAATACGGGATATTTCCAACCACGGCGTTCTTATCGTACCACAGAGGATATTCCGTGACGACCACGCTGCCAACGGCCTCCTTGTCGTCGTACATAATTTTTCTGTATTCGGTGCTTCTGGTTTTGCCCTCCGCCTGCGGGAATGAGATTATCTCGGCGGGGAGGACGCTGTTTTTCTCACTGTACTCATAGCGGATATCCAATGACCGATAGGGCAGACTGCCGTATTTATAGCCAAGAAGCTCGTCAATGGGGCCAGTGAACACCAAAAGCTCTACTTTTTCGCCGTCATAGGTCACCGTATTTTCCTCAAACTGAATATGCTCAATGGCGTCGGTATTGAGGCGGAGGCTTATGTTCGGATGATCAAGCATATTTTGGAATATTTCGCTAAAGCCCTTCTTTGGGAGATACTGAAAATCCTTATTGAGGTAGCGCTCGTCATAGCTCATAGCCATGGGTACACGCTCAAGGACGTACTTGTCAATTTTATTTATGTCAGTTCCCCACATTTTTGAGGTATATGTGCGGAAAGCTTTTTCAAAAAGCAAAGTGCCAAACTCGCTTATTTCCTTATCCTCGTGGTCTACCAGCTCAAGGATAGGCACGCGGTCGCGTCCGTAAAAGGCTTTGCGGAGCTTGGCAAGGAGACTTTCGGACTTTTTAGGCCCTACAAGCTGTTGAACAGACTCAAAGTTAAAGGGCAGCCGTACATATCTCCCGTCAAGAAAGCTAAGCAGTTTAGTGTCGTGGGGGAAAAGCTCGGCGTACTGTTCAAGAAATTCAATTATGAAATATTTGTTTGTGTTCAGAAAGTGCGGCCCGTACCTTTGCACGAGGATGCCGTGTTCGTCGTATTCGTCATACATATTCCCTCCGATGTGAGGACGCTTTTCGATAACCTCTACTTTGCGTCCGCAGTCCTCGGCGATCTTCCGTGCGAGTATACTGCCGGAAAAGCCTGTGCCGACGATGATTATTTTACCCATTACTGAACCTCCCAGTTCATCGTTTTTACCCACTCAGCCGTTTTTAAAACGGCTTCTCTAAAATCTGTTCTGCACTCAAAACCTGTGTCGTTATACAGGGCGTCGAGGTCAAATTTAGAATAATCTGTATATGTATTGTCATTATATTTTCCAAAGTTTAATTCTGCCGTCGGACATATGATATCTCTTACCCTTGTAAGAATCTCTTTAAACTTTAGCGGCACCCTGGAGCCGATATAATACTGCTTGCCATTTTTGCCTTTTTCCCCAACCGCAATAAGACCTTTTACAGCATCGTCAATATATGTCCAGTCATAGGCGTCATCTCCTTCTATCAAATCAAGGGACTGCCCCATAAGCAGCTTATGTATAAAGAAATTTGCCGTCCTTTTTGAGCGATCACCTACGCCGAACACATTCGTAAATGCCGTAGCTACAAACTCCATGGAATCTTTAAGCAATACATGGCACAATTCCCTCGCGCACAGCTTACAAACCCCATATACGCTGGCTCGCACTATTGTACCGTCAACATTTGTTTTTGCCATAAGGTACTCTTGATTTGTGCCGGCAAAGACAAATCTTCGGCAATCAACCGCTTTTGCCAAGGCAGCACAGCTTAATGACATATCAATATTGTCCTTTTGAATATTGATATCTTTGTAGGCCACCGAGGATATGCCTCCCCATGCAAGGTGATAGAGTGTATCAATATCACTGTCGATTTGTGAGGCTATAATTTTCCAATCATTCAAATCGCCTACTATGGGGATAATATTTGACGACTTAGGTAAATACTGCTTTTCTTGCTCTGAATATACTATTGAATAGACCATATTTTCTTCAGCGAGTTCGTCAGTCAGCCTATTTCCGATAAAGCCTCCCGCGCCAGTGATTATGACCTTTTTCATGCTGCCACCGCCTTTTCAGCAATGGCGCACACCTTAGTTAGTGAGTAACCCCCCCCCGACATTTTCGGAGGTTTGTTCAGCCACTGGGCCGTTTTCATTATACTTTCCCTAAAATCCGCCTTGCACTCGAAGCCTGTGTCGTTATATAGAGCGTCGAGGTCAATATTTGAGTAATCAACTCCCGACGGAGCGTCGGGATATTCCCCGAAAAGCAGCGGACAAGACGGATTTAGCGTCCGCGCTATCTCTTCGATTATTTCCCGAAAAGTCTTTACATTCCTATGACCCACATAATAGCTCTTCATATTCCTGCCGCTTTCGCCTATTGCCTCAAAAGCTCGGGCTATGTCGTCTATATAGATCATGTCGTATGGATCATTACCCTCAACCAACTTACACGGCGTGTTTGATATCAAATTCCTCATCACAACATTTGGCAACACCATCGCCCGATTTCCCTCGCCATAGGCCATGGCTATGCGCCCGGCGCAAAATCCAATTTTATTGTAGTATGCGAGAGTTTTGCATATCGCTTCCCCAACCTGCTTGGTGGAAGAATAAATATAGGTATAGCGTGGTTCAAACTTATCAAGATGAATGTAGGTCTCCATCTCGTATTCGTTAACCGTTCCTGCAAAAACAAATTTTCTGCAGCCGATTTTTGCTGC
>CANQKL010000168.1 GCA_947624455.1 uncultured Clostridia bacterium | reverse complement strand
TCCCAGTAGTCCACCTCCTCATATGGCAGCAGCTCCACCGGCGCGCCGGTGATTATTACTCCGTCGTAACGGTTGTCCTTCACCTCGGAAAAGGTCTTGTAGAAGGCTTCCAGATGCTCCGGCGGGGTGTGGCGGGACTCGTGGCTGTCCATGTTGATAAACTCCGGGTCGATCTGAAGAGGAGTATTGCTCAACGCGCGCAGAAGCTGGGTCTCGGTAGCTATCTTGGTGGGCATTATATTGACGATAAGGACTTTCAGCGGACGGATATCCTGGCTCAACGCCCGTTTTTCCGTCATAACGAAAATATTTTCTCCGTCCAATATTTTTGTGGCCGGTAAATCGTTGGGTACTTTAATAGGCATTGTCATCACTCCTTTCACCATTGTAACATAAATTCTCCGCCAATACAAGTACTTGACATATTATTTTTTAAATGTTAGAATATGCTTTAGGTGATAAATATGGAACTTTTTTTAGAACTTAAAAATATAAGCTCTCTCTCGCGCCGGGAAATAGACGAGCTTGTGGAAAACGCCGCGGCCTCGGGCTACAGGGGTCTTGTGCTGCCCCGGATAAACGACTGGGACAGCCTGAGAAGCTTTTGCCACAGCGCCCATCGTCACTCGGCGGAGCTGTGGCTGCGGGACGACCCCGGTTCGCCCAGCGGCGACTTCGGCGGAGAAATAAGCTCCGTGCCGTCACTGTCTCCCAAGCGGCTGACGCTGACCGACAAAAGCGGCGATTGTAAGCCTATCTGGGAGGGGGACGGGCTGGCGGCGGCTCTGATTCCCGGCGGCGGGCTGTGGGGAGGCGATCCGTTCAGCGCCGAAGCGGCCGAGGCCTTTCTGGACTGCTCCTACATAGAGCTGCGCCGGGAGCTGCGCCGCTTTCTGGGTTACGAGCTAACGGGCGTTGTCACCGCCTACGGCGAGGCCCTGCTGCCCTGGTCGGAGAAGCTTATCACCTACATATCCGTCCAAGACGGCGCCGACGCTCCGTCCATATATAAAAGCTTATTTTCCGCCAACAGCTCCGAGGCGAGGGAGAGCTATGCCGCCCGGGCGGGGGAGCTGTTCGCCGAAACAACGCTCAGGCCGCTGAGCGAGTTCTGCCGTCAGTGGGGCCTTGAACCTGTGGCGGAGACTGATTTTCCCATACCGGCGGCGGAAAAATACTTTAGCCACGACACGGCCTTCACCGATATGTCCGGCCTTTCCATGGGCGAACGGCTGTGCGGGCTGTTTAAGCTGTTTGCCTCCGGCAAAAGCCGGGCGGCCATCACCGCCGGTCTGTATCCCCCGGCCATGGAGAAGCTGTGGTGCGCCCGGGCCCAAGCCCTAAACAGGCTCCTGCCCTCGCCAAAAGCCGCGAAGCTCCCTCTGCCCCAGGGATTAGAGGTTTTCTGTTCTGGAAATATGACCCTCGTCTGCAACCCCTCAGAGGCCGCTGTCTCATGGGAGTTGGAGCCGGAATCTCTCGGGGCGCGGTATATCGCCGATCTGGACGGCAGCCTATATCTGCCCCTTTCAAAGAAGCTGTTGTCTACCCTCCATTCCGGCGGCTGCCTTATCCTCGTCTCCGACGGCGACCGGGAAGCAGAGCCTTTGCCTCCCTATCTCAGCTGCGGGGCCGTTTTCGGCGAGTTGGAGACTTATCGGGAACTCATCCCTGAGTTCGCCGGATGGGAGGACAACCGCCTGCCCCTCGAGCTAAGGGACGGCAGCTGCGAGTTTGAGGTCAGTTATATAGGTGAAAATACCGGCATATCCGTGGAAGCGCCGGGCGCCGACTATGTCCGTCTCAACGGTCACGAGCTGACGGAAAGCAATATCGGCGACCCCGGCGGGCCAATGGCCGTCGGGAAGGGCGTGTTCCGGTTAGGACGCAACGTGATCGAGACCGACGGCTCCGCCGTAGAGCTGCGGGGCAGCTTTTCCACCGACGGGGAGTCTTTGATAGATCCCGTCAGGCCAGGAGCCGGTAACGTCCGGGAGCAGGGCCTTGCCCGGTATGACGGGCCGCTCCACTATGAGGTGACTCTGCCGGACGGCTGCGGCGGCAAATATCTGATACTCGAGGGCGGCTTCGGATGCGCCGCCATAAGGATAGGCCGCCGCAAGCAGCCGCTGCTGACGCCGCCCTTCATGATGCCGCTGTTCAGCTTTGACGACGGAAAAACTGCGGAAATAATAATTTACCCCTCCAATGACCGAAAAGACGTTCCTTTCGGATTAGATAAAGTAAATATTGCAGATGTAAAAAATCCGTCCATATAACGAACTCTTTTTGTTGAAATTTTTTTAAAAAAATATGAAAAAATTTTCAAAAAAGACTGGAAATTTTTTCACGGACAGTATATAATAGAGAATGAACTATAACATAAGGAGGAAAACCCCAATGAGTTTACATGTTTACCGAGGGTAACGCGAGCATGCGCGAGCTTCTCGGCGGCAAGGGCGCTAACCTTGCTGAAATGACCAACATCGGGCTTCCCGTGCCCATGGGCTTCACCATTACCACCGAAGCCTGCACCCAGTACTACGAGGACGGACGTCAGATCAACGATGAGATCATGGGCCAGGTCAAGGAGTACGTTAAAAAGATGGAGGAGCTTAACGGCAAGAAGTTCGGCGACCTGCACAATCCCCTTCTGGTTTCCGTGCGCAGCGGCGCCCGCGCTTCCATGCCCGGCATGATGGATACTATCCTCAACCTCGGTCTTACGACTCTTACCGCCGTTTCATCCAGATGTTCTCCGACGTTTTATGGAGGTGGGCAAGAAGTATTTCGAGCAGCTCATCGACGAGATGAAGGAGCGCAAGGGCGTCAAGTTCGACGTTGAGCTTACCGCCGCCGATCTGAAGGAGCTTGCCAGCGAGTTCAAGGCCGAGTATAAGAAGCAGTTGGGCGAGGATTTCCCCTCCGATCCCCAGGTTCAGCTTTACGAAGCCATCCGCGCGGTATTCCGTTCTTGGGACAACCCCCGCGCCAACGTATACCGCCGCGACAACGATATTCCCTACAGCTGGGGTACTGCGGTTAACGTAATGCCCATGGTATTCGGCAACCTCAACGAAAACTCCGGTACAGGCGTCGCCTTCACCCGTGACCCCGCTACCGGCGAAAAGAAGCTCATGGGCGAGTTCCTTACCAACGCTCAGGGCGAGGACGTCGTTGCCGGCGTTCGCACTCCTATGCCCATTTCCGAGATGGAAAAGCTCTTCCCCGAGGCTTATGCCCAGTTTATAAAGGTTTGCGACACCCTTGAGGATCACTACCGCGATATGCAGGATATGGAGTTCACCGTTGAGAACGGCAAGCTCTATATGCTCCAGTGCCGCAACGGCAAGAGAACCGCTCAGGCCGCTCTTAAGATCGCCTGCGACCTGGTTGACGAGGGCATGATCGACGAGAAGAAGGCTGTTGCCATGATCGACCCCCGCAACCTCGACACCCTTTTACATCCCCAGTTCGACGCTGCCGCCATCAAGAAGGCCGAGCCTATCGGCAAGGGTCTTGGCGCTTCTCCCGGAGCCGCCTGCGGCAAGATCGTATTCTCCGCCGAGGACGCCAAGGAATGGGCTGCCCGTGGCGAAAAGGTCGTTCTTGTCCGTCTTGAGACCTCTCCCGAGGACATCGAGGGCATACTCACCGTTCGCGGCGGTATGACCTCCCACGCCGCCGTTGTTGCCCGCGGCATGGGCAAGTGCTGTGTTTCCGGCTGCGGCGACATCAATATGGACGAAGAAAACAAGAAATTCACCCTGGCCGGTAAGACCTATCACGAGGGAGACTCCATCTCCATCGACGGCAGCACCGGCAATATCTACGACGGCATCATCCCCACCGTTGACGCCACCATCGCCGGTGAGTTCGGTCGTATCATGGCCTGGGCCGACGAGTTCAGAAAGCTCAAGGTACGCACTAACGCTGACACTCCCGCCGACGCAAAGAAGGCCCGCGAGCTTGGCGCCGAGGGCATAGGTCTCTGCCGTACCGAGCATATGTTCTTCGAGGCTGACAGGATCGACGCTTTCCGTGAGATGATCTGCGCCGACACCGTCGAG
>CANQKL010000167.1 GCA_947624455.1 uncultured Clostridia bacterium | reverse complement strand
TGCGGTAATGATGGTGTCATCATCAATCTTAACTTCGGAATACATTTTGATCCAATTGGAAAGAGCGCTAGTAGAAATGCCATATTTTTAGACGCCATGGCTTCGTTGGAAAATAATGTCAGGATTTTGATACAGATATGGCCGATTCAGGAATATTTACATCTCGAAAAGCCGATATTACTGGGATTTGTGTGTATGTAAAAAATATTTGCCTTTTGAACGACATTTTTGTACAAAATGTAGAAAATGAAAACTAAGTGTTAATTCGCAAAAAAAGTGATAGACAAATTTTTATTTTTGGTGTATAATGTTAATCGGTTAAAATTGGTTTTATATCTATCACCAAGAAAGGAGATTTGTCATGACAACAAATCAGAAAGTATTGACCTGGCTTGAAGAAATGAAGGCTCTCACTCAGCCGGACAAAGTGGTCTGGATCGACGGCAGCGAGGATCAGCTCAATGCTCTGCGTGAGGAAGCCGTTTCTACAGGCGAACTTATTAAGCTCAACCAGGAAAAGCTCCCCGGCTGCTATCTGCACCGCACCGCGGAAAACGATGTGGCCCGCGTGGAGGATCGCACCTTTATATGCACTACCAAGCGCGAGGATGCCGGCCCCACCAATAACTGGATGGCGCCCGCTGAAATGTACGCAATGCTCAGGGAGATATACAACGGCTCCATGAAGGGCCGTACCATGTATGTAGTCCCCTACATCATGGGACCCGCCGGTTCCCCCTTCAGCAAGGTGGGTATCGAGCTTACCGACAGTATCTATGTCGTTCTCAACATGAACATCATGACCCGTATGGGCCAAATCGCCCTTGACGAGCTGGGCGACGGCGACTTCGTAAAGTGCCTGCACGCCAAGTGCGATGTGGATCCCGAGAAGAGATATATCGTTCAGTTCCCCGAGGACAACACCATCTGGAGTTGCAACAGCGCCTACGGCGGCAACGTGCTGCTGGGCAAGAAATGCTTTGCTCTGCGCATAGCCTCCTACATGGGCTATAAAGAGGGCTGGATGGCCGAACATATGCTCATACTTGGCCTTACAAATCCCGCCGGAGAAAAGAAGTACGTGGCCGCGGCTTTCCCCTCCGCCTGCGGCAAGACCAATCTCGCAATGCTCATTCCTCCCGCGGTTCTTGGGGACTATAAGGTAGAAACCGTCGGCGATGACATCGCCTGGATCCGCATTGGCGAGGATGGCCGTCTCTGGGCGATCAATCCCGAGGCCGGTTTCTTCGGCGTTGCTCCCGGCACCAGTGAAAAGACCAACTATAACGCCCTTGAGGCCACTAAGAAGAACACCATCTTCACTAACGTCGCTCTTTGCGACGACGGTACCGTTTGGTGGGAGGGTCTTACTAAGGAAGCTCCCGCCCACTGCATCGACTGGCTTGGCAAGGAGTGGACCCCCGAAAGCGGTACAAAGGCCGCTCATCCCAACAGCCGTTTCACCGCTCCCGCTGTAAACTGCCCCTGCATCAGCCCCGAGTTTGAAGCTCCCAACGGCGTTCCGCTGAGCGCAATAATCTTCGGCGGTCGGCGCGCCAAGTCCGCCCCGTTGGTATATCAGTCCTTTGACTGGAACCACGGCGTATTTGTAGGCGCCACCATGGCCTCCGAAACAACTGCCGCCGCTACCGGCGCAACCGGCGTCGTTCGCCGCGATCCCATGGCCATGCGTCCCTTCTGCGGCTACAACATGGGCGACTACTTCCAGCACTGGATTGACATGGGTCACAAGCCCGAGCTTACAAATCCTCCCAAGATATTCCACGTAAACTGGTTCCGTCGGGACGAGGACGGCAACTTCATGTGGCCTGGCTTCGGCGACAACATGAGAGTCCTTAACTGGATCCTTGACCGCTGCGACGGCAAGGTTGGCGCCACTGAGACTCCCATCGGCTACGTACCCAAGAAAGAGGATCTTAACCTCACCGGCCTTGACATCGACGACAAGACTCTCACCGAGCTTCTCAGCGTTGACAAGGATGTGTGGAGAGCGGAGCTTCCCGGCATCAAGGAGTACTTTGACCAGTTCGGAGATAAACTGCCCGCCGGTATCCAGGAGCAGTACGACGCTCTCGCAGCCAGACTCAAGTAAATTAAACCATACGTAAACTAAAAGGCCCGATGCGAAAAACGCATCGGGCCTTGGTATTGACTTTAGTCTTGTCCCATTAATTTAGTTGTCCGATCCCTTCTCGTCCCAAAGGGTGACAACACCTGAGCTTCGAGTTTTTTTCATGTCTATGATCCGCTGATTGGAGGAGCCTCTGAACTTGAGAGAAATATTTTTCAACTCCTCCTCATATCGCCCGTCCACGAGAATATCAATTAGGCTCAGCAGTTCTGCCGTGACCTCGCAGTATGGGTGAGAGCCGGGGGTGGTCAGCTCTTCATAAGTAAAGCCCGAGAACGCCCAGATATCCTTGTCCGGAAGCTCGGCCAGAACTCGTTTTATAAAGGGGAGCAAGGCTCGCTGATTTTCCGGCTCGAAGGGTTCGCCTCCCAGCAGCGTCAGGCCGCGAATATAGTCCGGCCTCAAGAGCCGAAGAAGTTCCTCCTCGGTATTGGCGGTAAAAGGCTGGCCGTACTCGAAGTCCCAGGTCTGAGGCTGAAAGCAGCCCCAGCACTTGTTGGTGCAGCCGGACACAAAGAGGGTCACCCGCACGCCCACGCCGTTGGCAATGTCACAGTTCTTTATTTCGCCGTAATACATATTTTACTCCCCCCCAAAAAAGCAGTTACAGGTGCAGCACTCTTTCCTTTATTTCCTGCGTTCTGCCCTGGTTCCAATACTGGGTGCCTATATAGCCGCAGGTTCGGCGGGCCACGTTCATCTTGCTCTGGTCAGTCTCACCGCAGCTTGGGCATTGCCATACCAGCTTTCCGTCGTCCTCGACTATCTTTATCTCTCCGTCAAAGCCGCAGCTCTGGCAGTAGTCGGACTTGGTGTTCAGCTCGGCGTACATGATGTTGTCGTAGATGAACTTGATGACCTCCACTACGGCCTCGATATTGTTCTGCATATTGGGCACTTCCACATAGCTGATGGCCCCGCCGGGTGAAAGGGCCTGGAATTTGGACTCCAGCGCAAGCTTCTCAAAGGCGTCGATAGGCTCGGTAACGTGGATGTGGTAACTGTTGGTGATGTAGTTTTTGTCGGTAACACCCTCTATTATGCCAAACCGGCGCTGCAAGCTCTTGGCGAACTTATAGGTGGTGGACTCAAGGGGAGTGCCGTAAAGCGAATAGTCTATGTTTTCGGCGGCCTTCCACTTGGCGCAGGCGGCGTTGAGGGCCTGCATTACCTTAAGGCCAAATTCCTCGCCCTCGGGTTCGGTGAGCTTTTTGCCGGTGACCTCGTAAACGCATTCCCACAGACCGGCATATCCCAAGGACAGGGTGGAGTAGCCGCCATGGAGGAGCTTTGTGATAGGCTCACCCTTGCTCAGCCGGGCCAGAGCGCCGTACTGCCAGAGGATGGGGGCCGCGTCGGAAAGGGTGCCTTCCAGCCGCTCGTGACGGCACTGGAGCGCCCTGTGGCACAGCTCAAGCCGCTCGTCCAGGACTTTCCAGAACTTTTCCTCGCTCTTGCCCTCCGCACAGGCGGTGCAGGCCACGTCAACAAGGTTGATAGTAACGACGCCCTGATTGAAGCGTCCGTAATACTTGGGCTTGCCCTCGGCGTCCACATAGGGAGTAAGGAAGCTCCGGCAGCCCATGCAGGTGTAGCAGTTGCCGTTGCCGTTTTTGTCTATTTTCAGCTTGAGCATCATTTTCTCGGAGATATAGTCGGGAACCATTCTCTTGGCCGTGCATTTGGCCGCCAGACGGGTGAGATACCAGTAGGGGGAGTCCTCGCGGATATTGTCCTCCTCAAGAACGTAGATGAGCTTGGGGAAGGCTGGGGTAACATAAACTCCGGCCTCGTTCTTAACGCCCTGATACCGCTGACGAAGAACCTCCTCGATAATGAGGGCCAGATCGTGCTTTAGCTGGGGATCCTTCGCCTCGTTCAGGTACATGAACACGGTGACGAAGGGGGCCTGTCCGTTGGTGGTCATAAGAGTGACAACCTGATACTGGATGGTCTGCACG
>CANQKL010000166.1 GCA_947624455.1 uncultured Clostridia bacterium | reverse complement strand
CGGTGCCGCCGTACTCTCCGGCCACAAAACTGTCATAAAGGAGCATATCCACAGGCAAAGCCTCGGCTCGGCGTATATCAAGCGGGAGCCGCACCCGAATTGCTTTCCATATTTCGCCGCTGAACCTCCGCCGAATACTGTATATGTCCTCGATGTCCTCGTCGCCGTGGAGCTGGACGACGTCCACTCCAGAAGTTTCGACGGCAGAGATAAGCTTTTCAACAGGTTCGTTCACGAATACGCCGACCTTTTTGATGTCCGGATCAAGTTCTCGGCACAGTTCGCGTACAGCTTCCGGACTCACATACCGTTTTGTTGGGGCAAAAATAAAGCCTACGTAATCGGGACGGGCCTCGTTGATCATCTCGATGTCTTGGGGCCTGCGGAGACCGCAAAGTTTAAGCTTCATTTCAATGTCTCCTTAATATTTTTCAGAAGGGCCGGATCCCGCATTAAACTTTCGCCGATAAGCACGGCGTTTGCTCCGGCTTTGGCAACCTTTAAAATGTCCTCGGCGGTGAAGAGTCCGCTTTCGGACACGACTAAGGCCCCTTCCGGCAGCAGCGGGGCCAACTGCCCTGTGGTGTCAAGATTTACGTCAAAGGTCGTCAGATCTCTGTTGTTTATGCCGAAGATCGATGCTCCCGCCTGAATACAGGTATGTATTTCCCGGGAGTTATGGCTCTCACAGAGAACGTCGAGACCAAGGCTTTCCGCCAAAATACGAAGCTCCTTCATTTCAAGAGGGGTGAGGAGGGCGGCGATCAGCAGTATAGCGTCCGCGCCTATAGCCCTGGCCTCATAGACCTGGTACGGGTCGAAGATGAAGTCCTTTCTGAGAATGGGAATATCTACTGCCTGACGTATTTCTGTCAAGTATTCGGAGGATCCCATAAAGTAATGCTCCTCGGTCAGCACGCTGATTGCGGCCGCTCCGGACCGCTGGTAGTTAACGGCGGTTTCCACCGGCCGAAAATCAGCGTAAATAACGCCCTTAGAGGGGCTTGCCTTCTTGACCTCCGAGATTATGTTGATGCCGGGCCGCGATATTGCGGCTTTGAAACCTTTCGTAGGCTCAGTGCGGGCTTTGGCCAGCAGTTCCATTTCGCTTTCGGGGACTACCGCACGTTCGCGGGCCAGTTGTTCATGGCGGTATTTCAATATTTCATCCAGAATCATTGTATCTTCTCCATCAAGAATTGCTAACCTCTATCATCTTTTCCAGCACTTTCAGAGCGCTGCCGTCGTCAATTGATTTTTTAGCCATTTCTACGCCCTCGGAGATAGAGGCCGCCTTACCGGTGATGTACAGAGCGCAGGCGGAATTGAGGACGACTATGTCTCTTTTTGCGCCGGTGATCTTGCCGGTGAGTATTCCTCTGGTGATCTCGGCATTTTCCTCGGCGGTTCCGCCAACAAGTTCGCTCAAATTGCAGGTCGCCATTCCAAACTGAGAGGGATTGATGACGTAAGTAACGATATTGCCGTCTGGAAGAAGCTCCGCGATCTGAGTGTCGCCGGTAACGGTTATTTCGTCAAGACCGTCGCCGCCGTGAACGACCATTGCCCGTTTAAGTCCCAGATTTTTGAATACCCTGCACAGAGGCTCTACCATGCCCGCGTCGTAGCAGCCAGCCACAATGTAATCCGCGAAGGCCGGATTTGTCAATGGCCCAAGGATGTTGAAAACTGTGCGGATGCCGGTCTCGCGCCTGGCGGGACCCGCGAAGCGCATAGAACCGTGGTAGTTCTGGGCGAATAGAAAGGCCACTCCGCAGCGGCGGAGTATCTCGGCGGCTTTTTCAGGGGTCGATGTTATTTTAACGCCAAGCGCCTCCAAAACGTCCGCTGCGCCGCTTTTACTGGAAACGCTGCGGTTGCCGTGCTTGGCGACCTTCTGACCGCAGCCGCCGATAACGAAGGATGATGTGGTGGAAATGTTGAAGGTGTTGGATTTGTCGCCGCCGGTACCAACTATATCCACGCTGTCACGAGCGTTTTCGAGGGCCGTGGCATTGGCGCGCATCGCCTTGGCGCATCCGGTTATTTCGTCAATAGTTTCGCCCTTCATCCTCAAGGCGGTGGCAAAGGACGCTATCTGTGCGTCGGTGGCCTGACCCTGCATTATAATGTTCATTGCCTCAAAGGCCTCGTGTTCGCTGAGATTCTGGCCTTCGACCACTCTGCCAATATACTGTTTGAGTTCTGTTTTTTCAGTTTCCATTTTTGGTGCAGCTCCTTCTTTTATATTTATGCCTGCTATTCGCAGGAAATTTGCGGTTATTATACCTCCCGCAGGGGTGAGTACGCTTTCGGGGTGAAATTGGATGCCAAAGGTCGGGTGTTCGCGGTGGCGAAGGGCCATTATCTGTCCCTGATCGTCCTCGGCAATCACCTCCAGACAGTCGGGTAAAGTCTCACGCTCCACTATAAGGGAGTGGTAACGGCCGACCTCTATCACGCCGGTAAGACCGTCAAATATCGGACACTGGGTATCAATGTGTACTTTTGTGGCCTTGCCGTGGAGCGGTTCGTTGGCCAGGGTGACAACGCCGCCAAAAGCCTGACCGATAGACTGCTCCCCAAGGCAGATGCCGAAAATGGGGATCTTTCCGCTAAAATGCTTTATAGCATCGACACATATGCCGGCGTCGTCGGGAGTCCCGGGGCCGGGAGAAACGATGAGAGCCTCGGGCCTGAGCTTTTCTATATCATCAAGTGTGACAGCGTCGTTTCGCACTACTTTAATATCGGAGTACATTTTTCCTATTTGCTGGTACAGGTTGTAGGTGAAGCTGTCGTAGTTGTCAAGCATTAAAATCATGACAGACCCTCCTTATATTTCGTTTGCCATTTCGATGGCCTTAACAACGGCGTAAGCCTTGTTGCGGGATTCTTGATACTCATTTTCCGGCACGCTGTCCGCCACAACGCCGCCGCCCGCCTGAACGTAGGCCTTCCCGTTTCGGAAAAGCACCGTTCTTATAGCGATGCAGGTATCTATATTACCGTCAAAGGCCAAGTAACCCACGGTTCCGCCGTAAAGGCACCGCTTGGTTGTCTCAAGCTCGTCGATTATTTCCATGGCCCGGATTTTTGGCGCACCGCTGAGAGTACCGGCGGGGAGTACGCTCATAAGGGCGTCAACAGCCGTTTTCCCATCCTGAAGCTGTCCGTAAACGTCGCTTACGATGTGCATTATCCTTGAATAGCGCTCAATGTGCATGAAATTTTCGACGTATACGCTGCCGAACTTGCTGACCTTGCCTATGTCGTTGCGTCCAAGGTCTACAAGCATGGTGTGTTCCGCCCTTTCCTTTGGATCGCTGATCAGCTTTTTCTCATTTGCAAGGTCCGACTCGGGAGTGTCGCCGCGGCGGATCGTACCGGCAATGGGCTTTGTCGTACACAGACCGTTGGTTACGCTGAGGAGCTTTTCCGGCGAGGCTCCGGCAATTTTATAGTCAGGATGCTTGAAGTAGTAAAGATAGGGACTTGGGTTTGTGGAGCGCAGCATCCTGTACACGTCGTAGGGATCCGCCATAGATTCTACCTCTATCCGCTGGGAAGGAACGATTTGGAAGATGTCGCCCTTTTTAATATATTCCTTTGACTTTTCCACGTTGCTCAGGTACTGCTCGTGACTGATGTTGCTTGTCTTTTTGACCGGCCTTATTTCCCGATAGGGTCGGCGAGGGGGAACGTAATCCTCGATAGCCCGTATGATTTTTTCAGCCTTAGCTTCAGCCAGGGAATATTTGCTTTCTATATCGCCCCTGGTGATGTTAAAGATGCACAGCACCTTGTTGCTCAGGTGGTCAAAAGCCACCAACTCATCATAGAGGAAGAGATTTATGTCCGGAATTCCAAGGTCGTCCTTGGGGACGTTGCATAGCTTCGGCTCGATATAGCGGATGGTGTCGTAACCGAAATAGCCGACAAAGCCGCCGGTAAGTCCGGGACCGTTCTCAATGGCGGGGCTGTTATATTTTTTCATCAGTTCGTTAAGACAACCGGCCAGGTCATAGACCTCAAAGGTCTTTGTTTCGCCGTTTTCCGTGTATGTGCCCTTGTGATCCTTTATAGCTAGCTCGGCCTTGGGGTTTATGCCGATAAAGGAGTA
>CANQKL010000165.1 GCA_947624455.1 uncultured Clostridia bacterium | reverse complement strand
GCGTCGTTTATGCCGTCGCCTATCATTGCAGTCCTGCCCCGCTCCTGGAGCGAACGGATCTTGCTCTCCTTATCAGCGGGCAGCACCTCGGCAATGACCTCGTCTATGCCCGCCCTCGCGGCAATGGCGGAGGCGGTGTTTTTATTGTCGCCGGTGAGCATGACAACCCTGAGTCCAAGGCTTTTCATTGCGGCAACGGCGGCCGCGCTGTCCTCCTTTATCGGGTCGGCAACGGCGATGATGCCCGTCGCTTTACCATCCCTGGCAAAGAACAGGGGCGTCTCCCCTGCTCTTGCCGCCTCCTCGGCCGCGGGAACATATTTCGAGGCGTCCACGCCGTACTCCTCCATCATTTTGAGGTTTCCGGCAAGCACCGCGCTGTCCCCCGCCTTGGCGGAGATGCCCAATCCCTCCATCGCCTGGAAATCCGTGGCCTCAGGATAGGATATACCTTCCTTTTTAACATACTCCATGACCGCCAAAGACAGAGGATGACCGGACAAAGCCTCGGCGGCGGCCGCGAACGGCAGTTCGCCTTCCTCCATCACCGCTCTTGTGACCTCTGGCCGACCAACGGTGACCGTACCTGTCTTGTCCAGTACCACAGTCTCCACTGTGCGCAGAATTTCAAGCGCTTCGGCGGATTTTATCAAAATACCCTTTTCCGCGCCCTTGCCAGTCGCCACCATTATCGCCGTAGGCGTGGCCAGTCCCAGGGCGCAGGGGCAGGATATGACCAGCACGGCTATGGCAAAGGACAAGGCTTTTCCCAGCTCCGAGCCGGCAAGCATCCAAACTGCAAACGTGACCGCCGCAATCGAGATCACCACCGGCACAAAGACGCCGCTTACCCGATCCGCCAGCTTGGATATGGGGGCCTTGGAACTGCCCGCCTCCTCAACCAGCCGGATTATTTGAGAAAGCGTGGTGTCCAGTCCCACCTTTTCCGCCCGGAGCCTGAAAAACCCGCCTGTGACTACGGTAGCGCCTATAAGGCTGTCCCCCTCCTTTTTAAAGACGGGGATGCTCTCGCCGGTGATGGCCGACTCGTCCACGCTGCCGCTGCCCTCGACTATTACTCCGTCCACAGGCACACTCTCGCCGCCGCGAATAAGGACTATGTCCCCTACCTCCACCTGACCGGCGGGTATTTCTACTTCCTCCCCGCCGCGCAGGACCCTGGCGGTCTTGGGAGCCAAGCCCACGAGCTTTTCAATGGCATCGCCGGTATGACGCTTAGACCGCGCCTCTAAAAACTTGCCCAGCGAAATGAGGGTCACTATCATTGCCGCCCCCTCAAAATACAGCTCATCAAGGAAGCTCTCCTGTCCCAGGAATATGCGGATCAAAGCGTAAAGACTGTACAGGGCCGAGGCCGTGGCTCCCAGGGCGACAAGGGAGTCCATGTTTGGGGCCGCCTTAAACAGAGCCTTAAAGCCGCCCACAAAATATTTGCGGTTAATTATCAGTATCGGCGCAGTTAGGATCAGTTGGGTCAGTCCCAGGGCAATGGCGCTGTGAGGAGGCATTGGCAGCCCGATCATGTGTCCCATGGAGAAGTACATGAGTACAGCCAATAAGATTATGGAGGCAACTAAACGCTTTTTCATCTGTTTCGTTTCATCGCCAGCGTTCCGAGCCGGGCCCTGGCCCTCGGGATATGCGCCGTAGCCCGCTCCGGTGACCGCGGAAATTATCTTTTCCTCCGTCAGCGCGCTTTCGTCATAATCCACGCTCATAGTATTGCGCAGCAGACTTACCGCCACAGTCCTGACGCCCGAGAGCTTACCTACCACGTTTTCTATCCGTGCGCTGCAAGCGCTGCAGCTCATGCCCGTTATATCAAAGTTCTTCCTCATCTTATCACCTTTTCCTATTATATTACAAAATCCACCGTTTGTCAACGCATTTGACCCACTCTTTACATATATTATACTCAATATGCGAACAAAAAACAAGTACGCACTTTTTTTATATGTACTATGGAAAAAGTTAGGGGCTGTAAAAAAATCGGCTTCGCCGTTTTGCGGGGACCCCGTTTTTGCTAAAAGCCTTATTTAAGGCAAATTTATGTATTGATAAACACGGCAATAAAATCAAAACTGTGAATTGATGTGGAAAAACCGCCTTTTTACGAGAAAAAGACGGTTTTTCTTTTTAGTTTATGCCCTTGAATGATCTGCGCGTATTTTTTACGGCCCTACTTACAAATTCAGGATACCGCCAGCCTCCACGGCTTCACAAAGCGGCAGCATACTTTCAAGGCTCTCCCAAGCAAAAGCCTTTATCGCCTTGGCCTCTCCACGGGGGAAAATTATTGCGCCAAAGCGGCCCTCAATGCGGGAAAAGCTGAAATTTCCTTTTCCGTCGTCAGTTCTGATAACTATTACCGCCGGTTCCTCGAGAGGGACTCCGTCCAGCTTGACTTCTATAATTATACTGCCATCCTGTTCCACCGGCTTGGACAGCGTCAGCGCAGGCTCAATACCGGGGCCGGCGCTGTCAAAATGGAAGTTGGCGTTGAGCAACTCCTCGTTAATGCCCTTAACATCCACTCTTTCCCATTCGGCGCGACTTCCGGGATAGTAAACCTGCGACAGGCCCGAGCAGCCGTCAAAGGCTCCAATCCCCACCGACTCGATACCCTTACCAAAGACGAAACGCTTCAGTTCCGGGCATAAATCGAAGGCGTGGCTCTCTATCGTCAGGACGCTGTCCGGCAGGGTCAGGCTGAGTAGACCGTTACAATTGGAGAAAGCGTATTCGCCAATAACGCTTACGCCTTGGGGAACGGTATAATCAGTTGTCCGGCTGCCGCGGGGGAAATATATCAGCCGCGCGGCGTCCTTGCTGAAAAGTACTCCGTCAATATCCCTATAATAGCTGTTTTCCGGCGAGACCTTCACCTCTCTGATAAAAGGGCAGTTGGGGATCGCCATGACTCCAAAGCTCCGAACTCCGCTTCCAAGGCTAACGTCGGTCAAGCCGACGCAGTTCTCAAAGGCGCCGTCCATAACGTTCTTTACCCCGTCCGGCACCGCCAAGGTTTTAAGCCCGGAACAGCCATGAAAGGCTTTCGCCCCTATGTTGCGCAGGCTTTCCGGCAGCGCCAGCTCCGTCAGTCCAACACAGTTGGAAAAGGCCCATCCACTTATGTTCTCAACGCCCTCGCCCAAGGTCAGGTTAGTCATGGCGGAGCAGCCCTGAAACGCCTCCTGCCCCACATCGCCGCCCAACACCTCGGCCCATTTAAGGCTGCGGCAGTTTTTAAAGGCCCCTTTTCCAACGCTACGGACGGCGGCGGGTATTCTCACCCCGGTCAGCCCATTGCAGCGGGCGAAGGCTTCTCCCGCAATAGTGAGAGTCCCTGGCCGCAGCTCGCAGACGCCGGAAATGTCCTTGTCGGCGGCTATAAGATGGTTCCCGATATAGAGGACTTCGCCGCCCCAGGAGGCCCTGTCGTCCACCAGAGCCGTCCGGGTAAAAGCGTCAACTCCGATGCTCGTTACGCTGTCGGGAATGTTCACCTGAGCGAGAGACGTGCATTTCATAAAGGCCATGTTTCCAATTATACTTACTCCGTCGCCCAGATCGGCCTGCAAAAGGCTGCGGCAGTCCTCAAAGGCGCTGTCAAGAATATTGGCTTTGGCGAGTATAGTGACTCTCGTCAAATCATAGTTTTCCTTAAAGGCTCCGGACTCGATAAACGTCACCGGCAGCCCGTCTATCTCGGCGGGAACCGTTATCTCCGCTGTGCCTTCCGTGCAGCCGGTAATAACTACATAGTCCTCCTCGGCCACATATTTCAGCCCGTCGCCGGTAACGTTCTCGGCCGCCGCCGGAATGGCGGACACAATCAATACGGCAAGCACAAAAGCGGCGATCGCCAGCTTTCTCATTTTATTTACCTCCTCCTTAGCACAGGGCCGCAAGGGCGGCTCTCACAGACAAAGCTTTTCCATTTATTCAGTAACTTTTTATAATTATAGCACAAAAACAGAGACCGCCGCAAGGTGTTTTTTATCATTATACTAAATAAGACGCATGAAAAGCACTTTTAATACTAATCCTTAATTAAAATCAGACACCGAGCGACGAGAATTTTTCGTGTCAGGCAAGGAAGAGGCCGCAGGCA
>CANQKL010000164.1 GCA_947624455.1 uncultured Clostridia bacterium | reverse complement strand
AAATATGTGGCGCCGGAGGATATACACATCTATTCCATAGACGAGGTGTTCATGGACGTGACGGCTTATCTCGCCACCTACGGGCTGACCGCGCGGGAGCTGGCTATGAAAATGATTCTTGACGTGCTGGGGACCACCGGCATTACCGCAACCGCCGGCATCGGTACAAACCTTTATCTGGCAAAGACGGCTATGGATATTATGGCCAAGCACATTCCCGCCGACCAAAACGGCGTGCGCATAGCCGAGCTGGACGAGCGGAGCTACCGCCGTTCTCTCTGGACGCACCGACCGCTTACAGACTTTTGGCGCGTGGGCCGCTCCGCCGCAAAAAAACTGGAGGACTGCGGTCTGTACACTATGGGCGATGTGGCCCGCTGTTCTCTGGGCGGGCCTAAGGACTATTACAACGAAGATCTGCTCTACAAGCTGTTCGGCATTAACGCCGAGCTTCTCATTGACCACGCCTGGGGCTATGAGCCATGCGCCATAGCTGACATCAAGGCGTACAAGCAAAAAGCCCGGCTCGTAGTGAGGGAAATGGCCGAGCTTATGGCTTTGGAGCTGGTGGATAAAGGACTGGCGGCGGATCAGTTGACGCTGACGGTAGGCTATGACGTTGAAAACCTCAAGGACGAGAGCATACGAAAAGCTTACCGCGGCCCGGTGACCACCGACAGCTACGGACGCAGGGTACCAAAGAACGCTCACGGCAGCGCGAATCTTGGACGCTACTCCTCCTCCGGCAAACTCATCGTTAAGACGGCGGCGGATCTGTTTGACCGAATAACGGATCAAAACCTTCTGGTACGCCGACTGACGCTATCCGCTAACCACGTGATCGACGAAGTTTCAGTTCCCTCGCTTCAGGGCTTCGAGCAGCTAAGTCTGCTCGGCGGCGAGGAGGCCGCCGTCAGGCGGGAGAAAGAGGAAAAGAAGCTCGCCCAGGAGAAAAATATGCAGCGCACAATACTTTCGCTAAAGAAAAAATTTGGCAAAAACGCCGTTATCAAGGGAATGGATCTGGAGGACGGCGCAACGACTATGGACAGGAACGGCCAAATAGGCGGTCACAAACGCTGATGAACGGAGGCGGAACAAAATTGAAGGATATAAATTCAGGGCCAAAGGGCTTTGACGGCGACGAGCGGCGCTATGACGACATAATAGACCTGCCCCACCACAGCTCCCCCACCCGTCCGCGTATGCCCGTTTCAGACCGGGCGGCTCAGTTTGCGGCCTTTGCGGCTCTGTCCGGTCATGGGGACGCCATCCGTGAAACCGCCCTCAAGGTTGAGGAGGAATATCTGCGGGCGGATAGCCATAACGAATCGGATACGCAGTAAAATAGGCCGTCAAGCCGTACGGCGGCCTATTTTACTGCCTTCGGCGGCGGAGGCTTTTTTCTTTTCGCGTAAAAAATTTAGAAAAAAAGGTATTTACTATTTTGACAAATTGTGATAGAATATTAATAATATTACTGATCAGGTAAAGCGAGAGAATGTCATGGAAACACTGAGGATCATGGGCGTTGACCCAGGGATAGCCATTGTCGGCGTGGGCGTGGTGGACAAGACCGGCAACTCATACAGGGAAATTTTTCACGACGCTATTACTACTCCGGCCCACACCCCAATCGAGCGGAGATTGATGGACATACATCTCGGGCTTGGGGCCCTTATAGAGAAATACAAGCCCGACGCCATAAGCATTGAGGAGCTATTCTTCAACAACAACGCCAAAACCGTTATCGCGGTGGGACAGGCCCGCGGAGTGATCTTGCTGGCGGCCATGGAGGCCGGAGTACCCATCTTTGAATACACCCCCCTCCAAGTCAAACAGGCCCTGACCGGCTACGGGCGGGCGGAAAAGAAGCAGATACAGCAAATGATGAAGGCCATGCTCGGCCTTGAGTCAATACCAAAGCCCGACGACGTGGCTGACGCGCTGGCTATCGCTGTCTGTCACGGCAACAGTATACGCTTCAATCAAAGCGCGCTAAGCACCTTAATGAAAGGCGGTATCGTAAAATGATCGCATATCTGAACGGAAAAATAGCCGTCAAGGGCGAAAACTTTGCCGTGATCGACGAAAACGGCGTGGGCTTCAGGGTGTTTATGCCCTCGGGAGACATTGCCCAACTGCCGGGCATCGGCGGCGAGGCCAAGGTAAACACCTACTTTTACGTGCGGGACGACGCCATGGAGCTTTACGGCTTCCGCTCCGAGGCGGGTATAGAATACTTTACCAAGCTTATTTCCGTAACCGGCGTGGGCTGCAAAGCGGCGCTGGCCATACTCAGCGTCCTGCCTCCGGCGGATCTGGCTCTGGCCATAATCGGCGGCGACGCCAAGGCTATCACCAGAGCGCAGGGAGTGGGAGCGAAAATCGCCCAGCGAATAATTCTTGAACTCAAAGGCAAGGTCGACACTCAGGACGCTATCGGCGTTCCCCAAAAGCAGGCGAACGGCTATGCCCCTTCGGCTGACGTAAGCGCCATAAACGCCCTAATCGCTCTGGGCTGCTCCCCCAGCGAGGCGCAAAAGACCGTTGCCCAGATACCGGCGGAGGGCCTTTCCACTGAGGATATAATCAAAGAAGCCCTGAGGAGGATGAGCAATGGAATTTGACGACAGAATAATTTCGGGCCGACAGTTGACCGGCGACAGCGAGCTGGATTTCACTATCCGTCCCAAGACCATGGACGAGTACATCGGTCAGGACAAGGTCAAGGAAAGCCTGAAAATTTATATCAAGGCCGCCCTTGAACGGGGGGAAGCCCTGGATCATTGTCTGCTCTACGGCCCTCCCGGCCTTGGCAAGACGACCCTGGCCGGAATAATCGCCAACGAAATGGGCGTCAGTATCCGGGTCACCAGCGGCCCCGCTATCGAAAAGCCCATGGATCTGGCCGCTATTCTTACCAATCTCGGCCCCCAGGACGTGCTTTTTATTGATGAAATTCACCGCCTCTCCAGGAGCGTGGAGGAAATACTTTACCCCGCGATGGAGGATTTTTCACTGGATATAATCGTTGGAAAAGGCCCGAGCGCCCAGTCCATACGGCTCAGCCTCCAGCCTTTTACCCTGGTAGGGGCAACCACAAGAGCCGGTCTGCTGTCCGCTCCCCTGAGAGACAGGTTCGGCGTTATTTCCCGTCTGGAGCTTTACAACACCCACGACCTGATGACCATAATCAAGCGCAGCGCCGGGATCTTGGGCATCGGCATTGAGGACGGCGGCGCGGCGGAGATCGCTTCCCGCTCCCGGGGAACGCCCAGAATCGCCAACCGCCTGCTGCGGCGAATCCGCGACTTCGCTCAAATAATGGCCGATGGAAATATTACCAAGGATATTGCCGACAAGGCCCTGAAAATGCTGGAAATAGACAATCTGGGCCTTGACGGAGTGGACAAGCGCATGATAATGTCCATAATCACCACCTTCGGCGGTGGGCCGGTGGGTCTGGACACCCTTGCCGCCACCATAGGCGAGGACGCCTCGACCATTGAGGATGTGTATGAGCCTTATCTTATGCAGCTTGGCTTTCTGAGCCGGACGCCCCGGGGCCGCTGCGCCACGCGGCTGGCTTTCGAGCATTATGGCGTTCCCTTCGACCGTGGCGGCGACAATCAGCTAACCTTTCAGTCGGAATAATATTTTTTACAAAAATGTTACGGAGATGTAACACGACTGTAACATTGGAGTTGTATAATAGTTATTGTCGAAATTTGTTCTCCGAGGTGATATTATGAGACGATTTGCAGCCGCAGCAGCCGCAGCGCTGGGTATCGTTATGTTCGGGGCCGCCGCCAACGGCGCAACTATGAAGCTGCAGTATGACGGCGCGATCCATATGTATAACGAAGCGGACATAAATTTGGTAATAAATGGTAAACAAATTGTTACAAAAGAAATGCCCCCCATTTCCATCAACGGGCGTACCCTCGTACCTGTCAGGGAGGTGTTTGAATCCATTGGCGGAGAAGTTTACTGGCTGGAGGATACGGATCAGACGGTAATTTATTACAACGGCAACGAGCTGTTGTTCACCATTGACAGTCACGACATTTATCTGGGCCGATCCGTCGTCAGCATTCCCAGTAACGAACCCGCGCCCAAGGTTATAAACGGTAAGACCATGG
>CANQKL010000163.1 GCA_947624455.1 uncultured Clostridia bacterium | reverse complement strand
AAATATACGCAAAAGTGAAGGAAGCTCTTAAGGATGCCGACGGCAGCGTTATCGCCGGCAAACTGGCTATCGAGTTCGATATCACCGGCGAGGGCGAGGGCAAGCTTTATGTGCTTGTTGACGAGGGTAAGGTCTATGTAGAGCCCTACGACTATGTTGACAACGACGCCCGTCTCATTGCCGAAGCCGACACTCTTATCAAAATAGCTTCCGGTAAGGTAAAGGCTGAGGCCGCCTATGCTTCCGGCGCTCTCCGTATCGAAGGCAACGTTGGCCGCGCCCTTGAGTTTAAGAAGCTTGTAAAGACTGTCGCTCCCGCCAAAAAGCCTCGCCGCACGAAGGAACAGATAGCTGCCGACAAGGCTGCCAAGGAAGCTGAAAAAGAAGCCGCCGCCAAGGCTAAGGCCGAGACAGCAAAGGCTGCTGCAAAAACCGAGGCAAAGGCTGATAAAAAGGCTCCCGCAAAGGCCGCCACAAAGAAATCTGCCGCTAAAAAGGCTGAGAAATAAAAAGGTTTATCTACTATATAAATGAACAGTCCGTTCGGTTGTCCGAACGGACTGTTCATTTAATAAAATCTATTTTATATCTTTCATGCCAAAAGGCCGCCTACGACCGAAACCGCAAAGGCTGCCAGCCACGCTATCAAGCATTGGCCCGCCACTATAGTCAGCGCCCACTTAGACCCCAGCTCACGGCGGATAGCCGCGATCGCCGCCACACAGGGGGTGTAAAGCAGGCAGAACGCCAACAGAGCGGCGGCGGATACGGGCGTAAGCGCCGAGCTAATGCTTTCGCCGCCAAAAAGCACCGTAAGAGTTGAAACGACGCTTTCCTTAGCCATAAAGCCGGTGATAAGGGCTGTGGATATTCTCCAGTCACCGAAGCCAAGTGGCTTGAACACCGGGGCAATGGCTCCAGCTATTACAGCGAGTATGCTATTGCGAGAATCCTCCACAATGTTCAGTCCGAAGTCAAAGGTCTGTAAAAACCAGACCGCTATTGTGGCAAGGAAAATCACGGTGAAGGCCCTCTGCAAAAAGTCCTTCGCTTTATCCCAGAGCAGCCGGGCCACATTTATCGCGCCGGGCATACGGTAGTTCGGCAGCTCCATAACAAAGGGTACAGCCTCGCCCTTAAACACCGTATTTTTTGAAATCATAGCCACAAGCACCGCCGTCACGATACCCGTGAAATACAGGGCGACCATTATCAGCGCCCCCCTGCCCGGGAAAAACGCGGCGGTAAAAAAGCCGTAGATGGGGAGCTTGGCCGTGCAGCTCATAAAAGGCGTGAGAACTATGGTCATTTTCCGATCCCGCCTGGAAGGCAGAGTACGGCTGGCCATGACTCCCGGCACCGTACAGCCAAAGCCAATGAGCATAGGTACTATGCTCCGCCCTGAAAGGCCGATCTTGCGCAGGAGCTTATCCATAACAAAGGCAACTCTCGCCATATATCCGCTGTCCTCCAAAAGGGATAGGAAGAAAAACAGCACTACTATTATAGGCACAAAGCTGAGGACGCTTCCCACGCCGTTGAACACTCCGTCAATGATAAGTGATCTCAGAACCGGGTTTACGTCTGCGGCGGAAAGGGCGTTATCGCAAAGGAGGGTTATTTTGTCGATACCCTTCTCCAGCATAGCCTGGAGCCAGGCTCCTACGACGTTGAAGGTCAGCCAAAATATCAGCGCCATTATTCCTATAAAAGCGGGGAAAGCCGTGTATTTGCCCGTAAGTACCTTGTCCAGTCGGCGGCTGCGCTGGCTTTCCTTGCTTTCGCGGGGCTTTATTACCGTCTGGGCGCAGAGCCGGCTGATAAAGGAGAATCGCATATCCGCTATTGCCGCCGCCCGGTCGAGGCCCCTTTCCTCCTCCATCTGGCAGATAATGTGTTCGATCATTTCCTTTTCATTTTGAGTAAGCTCAAGGGCCTCCGAGATCATTTCGTCTCCCTCGATCAGCTTACCGGCCGCGAAACGCACCGGTATGCCCGCCCTTGCCGCGTGATCCTCTATAAGGTGCATAATGCCGTGGATGCACCTGTGAACCGAACCGCCAAGGTCGTCCTTTCCGCAAAAATCTGTTCGGCCGGGCTTTTCCTGATACTTAGCAATATGTACCGCATGACTCACTAACTCGTCGATACCCTCATTTTTCGCGGCGGAAATTGGTACAACGGGTATTCCCAGCAGCTCCTCCATCTCATTAATGCGGACGCTGCCGCCGTTGCCACGCATCTCATCCATCATGTTCAGCGCGAGAACCATTGGCACGTCCAGCTCCATGAGCTGCATAGTTAAATAGAGGTTGCGTTCAATATTGGTTGCGTCCACTATATTGATAATGCCCGTTGGTTTTTCGTCCAGAATGAACCGTCTTGAAACGATTTCCTCGCTGCTATAGGGGGAAAGGGAATAAATTCCCGGCAAATCGGTGACCTCGGTATAGGGCTGACCCTTTATCGCGCCGCTTTTCCGGTCAACTGTCACCCCGGGGAAATTGCCCACGTGCTGATTGGAGCCTGTCAACTGGTTGAAAAGCGTGGTCTTTCCGCTGTTCTGGTTTCCCGCAAGGGCAAAGGTCAGCGTCGTTCCATCGGGAAGGGGCCGTTCTCCAGACTTGATATGGTATTTGCCGTCCTCACCCAAGCCCGGATGGACACGTTCGCTCCGCCCAACCATTCTTTTGGGACTGACGACCTCCCTACGGGGAGACTCCTTTACCTGTATATTTTCGGCGTCCGCCAACCTGAGCGTCAGAGAATATCCGTGTATGCGCAGCTCCATGGGATCGCCCATGGGAGCGTATTTGACAATCTCGACCTCGGCGGTCGGTATCACTCCCATGTCCAAAAAGTGCTGGCGCAGAGCGCCCTCGCCCCCTACCGAGGTGATGACCGCGGTTTTCCCGATCTCAAGGTCCTTAAGCGTCATGGCTTTCATCTCCAATCTGACACCATGATATCACATACGTCAAAAAATTGCAAGATAAAAGCCGCACAAAAACTTGATATGGCGGAGGTCTATTTTATTACTCTTTTCAACCTTCGGCCCAAACGGCTGAGTATTTCGTTGGGGATAGTTGCGCATTTCGCCGCCAATTCGTCGGCGGTGATCTCCTCCGCGCCGTCCTTGCCGATAATAGTGGCAAGGTCGCCGACGCCTGCCTCGATGCCGGTTATATCCGCCATGAACTGATCCATGCAGACCATTCCCACTATGGGCGCACGGCGGCCACGGATAAGTACCTCGCCTTTTCCGGACAGGGCGCGGGGGATTCCGTCGGCATAACCGGCGGCGATAACGGCTATCTTCATGTCCCTTTCCGCCGTAAAAGCCAAGCCGTAACCTACATTTTCCCCGGCGCGGACGGTGTTCACCTGGGCTATCTCCGCTCTGAGCGAGAGTACCGGCCAAAGCGAAGAAGTCTCGCTTTCGCCCGCCGCGCCGTAAAGAGCTATCCCAGGCCTGGCATAGTCGCCGCCAAATTCGGGATGAGAGAGTATACCGGCGCTGTTCAGTATGTGGCTCTTTAAAACATAGCCCCGTTCCCCTATTTTCTTCCTCAGTCGGTCAAAACGTTCCCACTGAGTATATGTGAAGGCCTCCGCGGCGCCGTTTTCCATGCCCGCCGCGCACAAATGATTAAAAATAGCCTCGACGCGCAGGTTTTTCAGGCCGAACATTTCAAATATTTTTTCACTTTCCGCCCTCTCCCCCAGCCTGTTCATTCCTGTGTCCACGGCAATATGGACGCGAAGCTTCCTGCCGTATCCATTGAGTTCCATAGCGTAGTCAAAATCGGTGACAGTTTGGATAAGCCTATTTTTACGGACAAGCTCTATTTGTCTGAGAGGCGTATAGCCGAGAACGAGTATATCGCCTCTCGTTCCCGCCCGGCGCAGCTCCGCCCCTTCCTCCGCCGTGGCCACGCAAAAGCTCCTGACTCCCAGCCGATTCAGCTCCCTTGCGACTGTAACGGCTCCGTGACCGTAGGCGTCGGCCTTGACCGCAGGCATCAACTCGCAGCCCTCCGGCAGCCTTGACCGCAGAAGCTCCACGTTGTGAGCCAGGGCCGCCCTATCCAGCTCGATAAAGGCGCGGCCTACTGGCTCTTGTTCCGAAAAACAGTTCAGCCAGAGCAAAGCAAACAGCAGGGACAGAAACG
>CANQKL010000162.1 GCA_947624455.1 uncultured Clostridia bacterium | reverse complement strand
CCCGGAAGGGGTTCGAACCCTCGACCTCCAGCGTGACAGGCTGGCGTACTAACCAACTGTACTACCGGGCCACAAAAGTCCCCGCGAACAATAATATCATCCGTAGGGGGAAGAGAAGTGTGGGCGCGCGCTCAAACTCCCCTTTTAAGTGGAAGTCGGAGCAAAGTTAACCTTCGCTCCGACATATTGGTGGGAGTTATAGGGCTCGAACCTATGACCCTCTGCTTGTAAGGCAGATGCTCTCCCAGCTGAGCTAAACTCCCACTTTGTCCTGACGGCATAAATTATTATAGCAACTTTCTTCATGTTTGTCAATAGGTTTTTTAAAATTTTTTTCTTTTTACAACTTTTTTGAAAATTCCTATTGAAAAAACCTGTTGATTAATGTATAATGTATAAAGTTAATCACGAAAGGACTGTGAGATCATGAATATTTACAAGCTCTCCGAGATCAGCCCGGAAAAGCTGGAATTTATTATGAAGCGGGCGGAAATGGATATCACTGAGCAAATGGCCCTGGCCAGGGAAATTTCCGACGAGGTAAAGCGCGACGGGGACAAGGCCGTACTCAAGTATACCGAAAAGTTTGACCGTGTGGCCCTCGCGCCCGACAGGATCAAGGTGACTCCCGAGGAAATAGAGGCCGGTTATGAACGCCTTGATCCCGAGACTCGGGCCGCCATAGAATATGCGTATAAGAATATTTACGACTTTCATGAGAAGCAGCTCCCGGAGGAGATGTGGTTTACCAATGTGGACAAGGGCCTGATGGTGGGCGAAAAGACAACTCCCATAGTTGACGTATGTCTCTACGTTCCCCGTGGCAAGGGAAGCTTCCCCTCTGTAATGCTCATGCTGGGCGTACCGGCGGCGGTAGCGGGCGTTCCCCACATCCGGGTGATCACCCCTCCCAACGAAAACGGCGACGTTGACGACGCCATACTTTGCGCCGCCAAGGTCATCGGAATAACTGAAATTTACAAGGCCGGAGGTATCCAGGCCGTGGCCGCCGTGGCCTACGGCACCGAGACTATCCCCAAATGCCACAAGATAATCGGCCCCGGCAATTCCTATGCCACCGCTGCTAAGCGCGTTCTGGCCCAGCAGATAGACGCCGGTCTCCCGGCCGGTCCCAGCGAGTGCATCATTCTGGCTGACGAAAAGGCCGACCCGCAAAAGGTTGCCCTCGATCTGATGATCGAGGCCGAGCATGGCCCCGACAGCGCGGCCCTGCTTGTCACCCACAGCGCACAGTTGGCGGAAAAGGTTCTGCCCCTTGTGGAGGCTCAGCTTCCCAAGCTCAGCGAAAAGCGCCGCGGCTTCGTGGAGACAGTGTTCTCCACCTACGGCGGGATAGTGCTTACTAACTCTTTGGCAGAGTCGGTACAGTTCGTCAACGATTACGCCCCCGAGCACATGGAGGTAATGTGCGAAAAGCCCTTCGAGGTTCTGCCCGACATCAAGAACGCTGGCGAGATACTGCTGGGCGAGTATACGCCCGTCACCCTTTGCAACTTTGTGCTGGGACCCAACGCCATACTTCCCACCGGCGGCTTTGCCAAGACCTATTCCTCAGTTTCGGTGCTGGATTTCCTGAAACGCTCCAGCGTGGGCTATGCGTCCAAAGAGGGCTTTGAAATGGTGCGCGGTCACGCGGCCCGCATCGCAAAGGTCGAGGGCTTCGAAACTCACAGATTAGCCGTCGAGGAAAGGAAGTAAGCCGCTCGCGGCTGACGCGCTGATAAAAAGAGGTGTAAATCAATGATCGCCATAACCCGCGAAACCACTGAAAGCAAAATAACCGTTAAGGTTTCCCCCGCTCCCATAGCGCCGGATTACCGTAAAAAAATAAATACCCCCATCCCCTTCCTCAGCCACATGATAGAGCAGATAGTTTGGCGCTGCGGCTTTAATATCGAGGTGGAGGTGGAACTGGACAAGTTCGACCTGTCTCACGTTATCTCGGAGGACTTGGGCCAGAGCGTCGGCCGCGCCTTTCTGGAATACGCCGCGGAAAACCCCGGCGGAGGCTTTGGCGACGGGATCGGCATAATCGACGAGGCCAAGGCGGACTGCGCCATCAGCCTTGAGGGCAGGAGCTTATTGTCCTTTTCCTCGGCGGCGGAGATTCCGCCCGTTGCCGAGGGCATGGCCAGCGAGGATCTGCTGGTGTTCCTGGACGGCTTTGCCCACGGAGCCAGGGCCACGGTTCATCTGGACGTACTAAAGGGCGAAAACTCCCATCACATATGGGAAGCGGCCTTCCGCGCCTTTGGCGTGGCGCTGGGCCGGGCCTACGGCGAAAACCCCTCCCGCAAAGGCATGACCAGCGGCGTGGCGGGAAAGATAACCTATACCGTGGAAAAAAACTGACATGAGGCCCGCAAAATTTCTGAACAAGTACGACAAAATAATTTTTGATATGGACGGCGTCATAACCAGCGAACAAAACTACTGGAACATCGCCGCGCTCACCGTCCATGAGCTGCTTGGCGACCGTCTTTACTTCGGCGGCGGCTCCGTTCCCGCCTCCGCTTGCGAGGATCTCCGCCAGATCAGGGCCAGGCTCTTTGACAACGACCGCTTTATTATCGCGGCAAAGGAGAAGGGCGTCAACTCAAACTGGGATTTGTGCTGGCTGGCCTTCTGTTATTTGAGCCAGGGCCGCACTCCGGCGGAAATGACGGCTCACGTCAGGGACGGCGGCAGTCTGGCTTTCGACCTCTACGAGGAGGCAGCCCATATTTCTGGCAGAGTTTACGGCCTGCCCCTGTCCGAGACTGTCCGAAACGGCCCCCTCTGGCGCAAATGCCGGGATCTGTTTCAAGAGTGGTATCTGGGGGACAGCCTGTATGAGGAAATGTGGGGCGGAAAAGCCGCCGGAAAGGGCAAACCGGGAATGTGGCGGACAGAGGATCCGATAGTTCCGCTGGACGGCCTTAAAAATTTGCTCGAATCCCTTTACTCCGGGGGCAAGACCCTCGGCATAGCCACAGGCCGCAACCGCTTTGAGCTGACCAAGCCCCTGGAAAGCTGGGACTGTCTGAAATACTTTGACCCAGCGTCCTCGGTGGACTCGGATTATATCGTCCGGGGGGAGGAGAACCTTCGCCTGGCGGGGATAGTGGCCAGCCTTTCCAAGCCCCAGCCCTATATGTTCCTTAAAGCCCTGTACGGCACAGATTACGACGATCTCCGGCTCTACAGGGGCGACTACGATCCCGAACCCATCCGGCGAACCCTTGTGGTAGGGGACGCGGGCAGCGACATTCTGGCGGCTAAGGCCATGGGCGCGGACTTTCTCGCCGTACTCACCGGCGTCAGCGGAGAAAGGGCAAGGAGCTATTTTGAAGAGGTCGGGGCAGAATACATTCTTCCAAACGTGTTATGTATGGCGGAGGAATAACGGCCCGCGACCCGAGCGGCTCAACAGGGCGGTATGCCTCTACCATTATTAGTGTTATTGGAGATGAACCAAATGGCAATAAAAATAACGGCCCCTCTCTCTAAGGCCGAAGCCGCGAAGCTGCGCTCCGGTGACGAGGTGCTTATCAGCGGCAGCATATATACCGCCCGGGACGCGGCCCACAAGCGGCTGTGCGAGCTTTTAGACAAGGGTGAGCCGCTGCCCTTCGACCTGAAGGACAGCGTGATATATTACGTAGGCCCCACTCCCGCTCGGGAAGGCGAAATAATCGGCAGCTGCGGGCCGACCACAAGTGGCCGTATGGACGCTTATGCTCCCCGGCTCATAGCTTTGGGCGAAACGGGCATGATAGGTAAGGGCGAACGTCGGCCCGAGGTAGTGGAGGCTATGAAGGAGCACACCGCCGTTTACTTCGCGGCTATAGGCGGAGCGGGAGCTTTGCTGGCCAGCCGGGTAAAGAGCAGGACTCCCGTGGCCTTTCCAGATTTGGGAGCCGAGGAAATAGTCCGCCTGGAGGTGGAGGACTTCCCGGCCATAGTGGTAATAGACAGTCTGGGCAATAACGCTTATAAGACTCAGAGGGAATTATGGAAACGCTGAGACTCGCCGCTCCGTCCGCCGGACAGAATTTCTTGATATAAAACAAAGGTCAGGAAGCTCCGGTTCGGTTAGGCGGCGCGGGGGGATCAGGGTTGCCTTAAATTAATTTCATACTAATCCTTAATTAAAATCAGACACCGAGCGACGAGAATTTTTCGTGTCAGGCAAGGAAGA
>CANQKL010000161.1 GCA_947624455.1 uncultured Clostridia bacterium | reverse complement strand
GAAGATACCGGAAATAACTGTGAGCCGCTGCGACCGGGATTACGGCTTTCCCGCGTCTATGACCGAGGCCAGCCGGGCGGGAATAACGGCCTGTCACAATTCCCTTCTGCGTGAGGCGGAGGCTTTTTTGCCGGAACTCGATATGCTTGTCTTGGACGAAATTTGCTCCGCCTGCCGCCACGGCCTTCTTGACTGGGAGCTGGCAAAAAGGCTTGTCCTCGATAGGCCCGAGCATCTTGAACTCATACTCACTGGCCGCGGGCCGTCACCGGAATTTTTGGCCGCCGCCGACTATGTGAGCGAGATATCCGCGGTGCGCCATCCCTATTCCGTAGGAGTAAAAGCCCGGAGGGGAATAGAATATTGATAAATAAAACAGAGAATGACGCTTCGCTTACGAAAAATAAATAAATTGATATTTTTACCTCGATTATAACACAAAATCCCGGGTACGCGCCCCGGGATTGTATGTTTTTTATTGAATGAATCATTTAACAGTCCAGATTGAGCGGGACTCATTCTTTTGCCGTCTCAGCCAGCGGACGCATATCCATGTCCCAGATAAAAGCCTTGACCACGGAGGCGTCGCTGGGGAGATCAAGCTCAAGACTGCCGGTAAAGTCGCGCGTCACGGCGCTCAAGAGTCCGTTTGCGCCGTATGCCGCCACAATGGCCTTTGCCTGGCCGGTGGCGGAAAAGATCGCTTTACCGCCGTCGATACGGACGAGATATTTGTTTTTGACCGTCACGTTTGCGGATGTGTAAAGATTGGTTCCCTTGATCTTGCCCTCTACCGCGTAGCTGCCACCGTAGGCAAAAGCGCCAGCCTTGGGAACCCGCCACTCCACAGGCAGCTCTTTCGTGCCGCCGTCGCTCATTAGAACCGGAACCGTTTCGGGGAGCTTATCGAGCGACTCCGCTTCCACCGGCTTAGAGGAGACCGCGAACGTGTCGCCGGTGTGGAGCCTTATGACAGTGAATGACAGAGCGTCTGCCGTATATGCGAAGCTGTTGGAGGCATAATCGACGGTCCTTTTTTCTGCCGCCGACTTTTTGGGCGACGCCACCGAGTTGGCGCTGGACTTGCTGTCGCCGGTCAGCACGTATACGTCGGCTTTGGGATTTATATTGGGAGCGTTTTCAATTCCTATCTCCACGTCAAGGGCGGTTTCGGCGGTATTTACAAGCTTGAGGATTATGTCGCCTGTCTCCTCGTCCCGGGAGGCTGAGGAGTATATCGGCCCTTGGTCGAGCGTTATAGCCTGGGTGTGGATAAGCTCGCCGTTAAGATAGCAGCGCGCGACGCGGCCATCCACCTCGATCTTGATATTGTACCAAACGTTAGTTTCGATCCTTTGCTTTACGCTGGGTGATATGTTGGTTTTATTGCCGCCCGCGACCCTCTGAATAGCGGTTTCGGTATTGTTCCAGCCGCCGATGTTCCAAAACAGGCAGTTGTTTACGTCCACAAAGTTAAATGGTATAAGAAAGCCTTCGCTGCCGGACGTTTTGAGCGCCTGAAGCTCAAGGGTGTAGCTGTCGGACAAAACCTGGGCGGTGCTGAAGGCTCCGGCGTAGCTTGCGTCGGTCTGAGAGATAATTCCGTCCGAAGCGATCCAATTACCGCCGATACCGCCCGTTAGGTCAAGTTCTGTTTTTTCGCCGGTCAGATTGTCTGTGACGGTGATATTTTTGAACTTAGCCGCTGTGTTCCAGGTGCCTGCTCCAACCCGCGTCGGCCGTTTTTCTGTTTCGATCTTGTTTTTAACGGTATAGCTTCCGCTATTGTTGGCAAACATGGACTGGACATAGTAACTGGGCGTGCCGTATACCGTGGAGTTATTGAACCAGACGAGGTCGGGCGTCCACTGAACGTAACCCTCCTTGGCGAGAAGGGGAGCGTAAGCGGCCAGGTTTACTACGTCGGCATTTTTTTCCATTCCAGTCATAAACGCGGCTTCGGCCAGGGCGGCGTAAAGAGTTCCGCCGTTAGAGTCGGTCACCGCGTACTCGCCTACAAACTCGGGGAAGCTGTCGCGGTCATAGCCGTCGTATTTGTTTACGTTGTTCAAAAACCAATTCACATCTCCGTAATAGTGTTCATCGACGGAGTAGGCGAAGTCTTTGCTGTCATTGTGGCCTTTGAGCCAGTCCACGGTAGCGCTGAGCTGCGCGCTGTCGGCGGAGGGGATGAGCTTGATAGCGGGATATAGCTTGTGTATCTCCTTCTCAAAAGCCTCGAATCTCTCATAAAACCTTGTTTTGTCGCTGTTGCGCTGTTCGTTGCCGATGCCGAGATATTCCAGGCCGAATGGCTCCGGGTGGCCCATATCCGCGCGGAGCTTGGCCCACTTGCCGGTTTTGGGGTCGCCGTTGGCGAATTCGATCAGGTCGAGAGCATCCTGTATGTACACGCTGTACAGACTGTCCCAGTCCGAGACTTCGTTGCCCTGGAACTGGCAGGATAGCCCCGCGTTGAGTACGGGCATGGGCTTCGCGCCTATATCCTCGCAGAGAAGGAAATACTCATAAAAGCCGAGGCCCAGGGTCTGGCAGTAGTCATAGGCGTTCGCGCCTGTCTGCCAACGGTTCCAGTTTTCCTTACGGCTCTCAACAGGGCCTACGCTATCCTTCCAGCTGTAGCGGTTTTCCAGGTCGTAGCCCTCCACGACGCAGCCCCCGGGAAATCTCACGAAGCCGGGATGCATATCGGCCAGCTTTTGGACGATATCCTTGCGCAAGCCGTTTTCGCGGCCGTTGAAGGTGTCGCGGCTCATGACGGAGATCATGTCCAAATCGACGCTTCCGGCCTTGTCGAGGGTAAGCTTTACCGTTGCCGAGTTAGAAACGCCGGTTGTGTTTATGACCCCCGAATGTTTTTCAAAATCTTTGCCAAAGCCCTTGAAGCTGACGCTACCGAGAACGCGGCTCCCGTCCGTTATGGAAACGGTTATCTCACCTGAATAATCGCCTCTGGCAAAGATGCTTGCGTTGAAGCTTTCGCCCTCGTGAACGGCAAAGCCGCTGTAGCAGTTGTTATTTATTCCGCCTCCGGCCTGAGCCGTCAGGCTCAAATAGGTGGGATTGTTTTCGTTTAGCGGAGCCTCGAGTCGATAGCTGGCTGAAGCGTTCACAGCCGTCCAGCCCTGACCGGGGATTTTAGCGTAGCGTTCGCCCTTGTCCGGGTTACAGTGGGCGGCTTCAAAGGAACGGTTCTGAATGACCTCGCTGTATATGCCGCCGTCCGCCGCATAGTTAATATCCTCGAAGAAGATGCCGTACATATCTTCGGCGATATCAACGCCCTTTTCATCGGCGTCAACGCTCAGCCTTACGGGGCCGTCATTCTCCGGAAAGGCGACCTCGCCGTACTTTTTAAACAGCTTATTCAGCTCCCGCTCGGAAATGGGGATAACATAGCCGTGACGGGGCGTAAAATCGAAGGAATAGTCTCCGTTTGTATCCCATATCTGAGTGTAATGCTCAAAATCCGTTGTTTCAACAAGAGCGTAACAACCCCCGTTAAAGGCTGTGCCGTCGGCCGCTATGACCCATTTGTCCTCGCCGATTATCTGCCATATATTCGAGCCTTCGACGTCCATGTTCACGCCCGAGCTTGTGGTCATGGGAAGTATGGCGTCGGAATAGCTCCACTGGCCGCTGAGGGTCTTGGCGGTGGCGACGCGCTTGCCGTCATAGAACATTATATATTCATTGTGGAACTTGTCGTAAGTTATATCGCCGTCAATAGCCGCCGCTCCGCCGAAAGGCTCGTCAAGCATAAGCTCTACGTCCGTATAGGTCTTGGGATCGCAGAGGTCTGTGGCGTATTGTCGGTACATCACTGTGGCGTAGGGATCGCTGGGTATTTCCATCGCGAGGTATATCATATATGCCTTCTTTTCAGGACACCAGATGACCTGCGGGGCCCAAGCCCGGGTGCAGTCCTTGGACGAGGGGAAGCCGCGGTAATCTATGTAGGCCCTGTCAACGATATTTATGAGGTCGGGGGTCTTGAATACCACTGTCGCGAAATTGCTTGACCAGCCCAGGGAAGATCTCATGTCGGTGGCGACTATATAATAATAGCCGTCCTCGCCCTTAAATATGAACGGATCTCGGATGCAGCCGGTGCCAAGATCGCTTGTAAGCACGCTACCGCCGCCATTTAAAGCCCGGAAGTTATAGCCGTCCCGGGACACGCCGTAAAACAGTCTCTCCTCGGTGGGAGAGTTGCCGGTAAAATAGG